>CAZPJJ010000479.1:0-3113 GCA_964586535.1 uncultured Acidobacteriota bacterium
GCCGCGCCACCCGCCGCGAGCGAGCTCTGGACGAATCGCCGGCGCGTCACGCCCGGTACGGGAGCCGCCGGGTCCAAGTTGGGTGACGCGGGCATCGGGCTCCGGCCGTGACGGCGCGCCCGGCGGAGCAGAGAGCGCAGTTCTTGAACGAGCGTCGAGCGGGCCATTCTGGATCTCCTGCGTGCGCTTCCGGGACGACGGCGGTTCGGGACGGCCCGCCGGTCCGCTCTCACACGGTTGGACGCAGGAAGCCCGGGGCGAGCGTCACGCCGGCGGCGAGATCCGCATGGAGAGCAGCACGGCGAAGAAATGGCAGACGGCGCCGCCGAGGACGAAGACGTGCCAGATCGCGTGTGCGTAGCGCCGGCGCTTCCAGGCATAGAACGGCACGCCCAGCGTGTAGCAGAGCCCGCCCGCGACGATCCAGGCGAACTGCTCCCACGAAAGCACGCGGAGCATTGGGCCCGTCGCGACGACGGCGAGCCAGCCCATGAGCAGGTAGAGCGCGGTCGAGGCGCGGGGAAAGCGCATGCCGATCGTGGTCTTGGCGACGATGCCGAAGAGCGCGAGCGTCCACACCACGCCGAAGAGCGACCAGCCCCAGCCGCCGCGCAGGACGCCGATCGTCAGCGGCGTGTAGGTGCCGGCGATGAGCACGTAGATGCTGACGTGGTCGAGGACGCGCAGCACGCGCTTGGCGCGCGGATGCGGGATTGCGTGGTAGATCGTCGACGACGCGAAGAGCAGCGCCGCGCTCGCCGCGAAGACGAGCCCGCCCACCAAGCGCCAAGTGTCGCCGTGGCGCACCGCCTCGACGGCGAGGATCGGCATCGCGGCGAGCGCGGCGAGAAAGCCGATGGCGTGCGTGATGCCGTTGGCGATCTCCTCGCCCTTGCTCTGCGACGCCTCCCCGTGCCCAGAAACGAGTTCCACGGCGGGCGTTTTAGGGCTGGCGAAGGCCTGATCGTCGGCGTCCATGGAGGAAGTTTAGGCCGCGCAATCCGAGCGCACGCTGACACTCCTGTGACCCGCGGCCGCGCTCGAAGCGGAGCGCCGGGCGCCCCCCTGTTCTGGCGCTTTCGTCCCGTGCGCGCGCCTGACCCATCCCCTGCTGGCTGTTTTGCCCCACGGGACGGGACGCGAACGGAGATAATCTCACTTCGCTGGCCACGCCGCGGGAAACGGCGATCGGGGCCGAGCGTTGGTTGGGCGCCATGGAAGTGCTGGATTGGATCTTCAAGGCTTGCGCCGCCGCCGGTGGCCTCGCCCTCCTCCTTCAACTGGTGATGCTGCTCTTCGGCGGCGACGTCGATCACGACGCGGCCCCGGACGACCACGCCGAGGGCGCCTTCGGGCTGCTTTCGGTGCGGGCGATCAGCGGCTTCGTCGCCTTCTTCGGACTCGCGGGGTGGTATGGGATCTCGCGCGGCTGGTCGGCGCCGGCATCGACTCTCGCCGCCCTCGTCGCCGGCGGGGCCGCGATGGGCCTCGCCTCGTCGCTCGTGCTCCTGCAGCGGAGGCTCCAGGCCGAGGGCAACGTCGATCCCAAGAACGCCGTGGGCGAGGCCGCCCGCGTCTATCTGCGCATCCCCCCGCGCCGCACTGGCACCGGCCGGATCACCATGAAGCTGCAAGGCCGCAGCGTCGAGTTCTTGGCACTTACGGAAGGCGACGAGATCCCCACCGGGACGTCCGTCGTCGTCGTGTCGCTCGTTTCCTCCGACACCTGCGTGGTGTCGCCTGTCTCGCCGCCCGGGGGCACGCGCCCCGAGGAGCTTCCCCGATGACTTCCCTCGCCTCGCTTCCGCTCGCAATCCTCCCCGCCGAACTCATCCCGATCTTCGCCGGATTGGGTGCGGTTCTCTTCCTCTTCATGTTCTTCCTCGTGCTCACGAGGCGGTACAAGCGCTGCCCCAGCAACCGCATCCTCGTGATCTACGGAAAGGTGCGCGCGGGCCGCGCCGCGAAGACGCTCCACGGCGGCGGCGCGTTCGTCTGGCCGCTCATCCAGAGCTACGACTACATCAACCTCGACCCGATCCAGATCGAGATCCCGCTGCAGGGCGCGCTCTCGATGGAGAACATCCGCGTCTCGGTACCGTCGGTCTTCACGGTAGCGATCGGCACCGACGAAGAGACGATGAACAACGCGGCGATCCGCCTGCTCGGCCTCGACACCAACGCGATCATGAAGCAGGCTGAGGACATCATCTTCGGTCAGCTCCGCCAGGTGATCGCGTCCATGCGCATCGAGGACATCAATCGCGACCGCGATCTCTTCCTGCAGAAAGTCCAGGACAGCCTCGAGCCCGAACTCAAGAAGATCGGCCTCGTGCTGATCAATGTGAACATCAAGGACATCTCGGACGAGTCGGGCTACATCGAAGCCATCGGCCGCAAGGCCGCCGCGATCGCCGTGCAGCAAGCGGCCATCGACGTGGCCGAAGAAGAGAAAAAGGGCGCAATCGGCGTCGCCTCGGCCGAGCGCGAGCGCGCCGTCGAAGTCGCCAGCGCCCTGAAGGTGCGCGAGATCGGCGTCAAAGAGGCCGACCGCGAGAAAGCCGTCCGCATCGCCGAGCTCGAGAAAGAAACGCAGGTCGGCCAGCAGACCGCCCTCTTCGAGCAGGAAGCGCAGGTACGCGACGCCGATCGAGCCAAGCGCATCCGCGTGGCCGATGCCGACGCCAAAGCCGTGGCCGGTGAAAACGAAGCGCGCGCGGCCATCGCGCAGACGAACGCCGAGTTGCGGGTCCGCGAGGCGGCCGCGCAATCCGTGGCGATCGGCGGCGAGAACAAATCCAAGGCGGAGATCGCGCAGGCCAACGCCGAGCTGCGCATGCGCGAAGCGGATGCCTACCGCGCCGCAGAAACGCGCGCACGCGAAGCCGAAGCCGCCGTGCGCGAGGCCCAGTACCTCGCCGAGACGAAGGCCGCCGAGGCCCAGGCGAAGAAGCTCGAAGCCGAAAAGCGCGCCGAGTTCGAAGCCGTGGCGAAGGCCGTCAAGGCGCAGACGATCGTCGAAGCCGAAGCCGAGGCCGAGAAGCGCCGCATCGAGGCCGAGGGCGAAGCGCGCGCGATCTTCGCCAAGCTGAAGGCCGAAGCCGACGGGCAGT
>CAZPJJ010000480.1:0-3081 GCA_964586535.1 uncultured Acidobacteriota bacterium
CTTCCCGAGGCCATCCTCGCGCTGCGCCAGTCGTTCGGCCGGCTCATTCGCTCGAAAGACGACCGCGGCATCCTCGCCCTCCTCGACGTGCGCGTGCGCACCAAGCGCTACGGCGCCGCGGTGTTGCGCAGCGTCCCCGAGCATCCCGTCGTCGACGATCTCGAAGAAGTGCGGCGCTGGTGGAGCAGCGCGTCGTAGATCGCTTGCATGCGCAGGGCGTGGCGCTCGATCGAGAATTTCACCGCTGCGCTCCGCGAATGTCGATGACACCCCGTCCCTCGCGGCTCTCTCTCGTTCCGTCGCCCGACCTCGTCAGCGCGGACTATTGCGAAGAAGCCGTCGCCTCGCGGCTCGCACCTCCGCGAGGCGACGCCACGCGTCGCGCATGCCGCGCGCTCCGGGATCGCGGCGCAGGAGCGCGGCGGCGTAGCGCACGGGTGCCCAAAGCACGTGTGCCGCCACCTGTCCGGGCCACGCGGCGTGCAGCCATGTGAAGACCAGGCGGTTGCGTTCGTAGATCGCCCGCACCTCGGCCTGCGTGTAGAGCGAGCCGATCGTCCGCGCGTGATCGTGGACGGCGCGCGCGGCGCCTATCTCTTCGCAGGCGAGCCCGAGCCGCCGCGACCGCCAGCCGAGTTCGGCGTCCTCCCAGTAGAAAGGCGCGAAGAGCGGCGAGAAGCCGCCGCAGCGCAGGAAGATCTCGCGACGGCAGAGCAGCGCGCCGCCGCACGCGTAGGCGATCGTGCGCGCCGATCCCGGTTCCGGTGGCGCGACGCCCCGCCGGCCCGGAAAGTCCACGTCGAAAACGCCACGGCGGAAGACGATCGCGGTCGTGCTCTCGAAGAAGCCGCCTGCCTTGTTCTCGATGACTGGCGAGACGGCGAAGAGGTCGTCGCGGGGCTCCGCATGCGCGAGCAGGGCGGCGAGGCAGCCCGGCTCGAGGTGCATGTCGTTGTTGAGGAAGAAAAGCCACGTCCCCCGCGCCTCGCGCGCGCCGAGATTGCAGGTCGTGCCGAAACCGCCATGCCGCGGTGCGCGCACGAAGCGCACGTCCGCTCCCAGCGCGAGCGCAATGTCCTCGCCCGCGTCCCTTTCGCTCGCGTCGTCGACGATGACGATCTCTCCGCCCCCCGCGAGCGCCCGCGTCTGCGCGAGCGTCTCGGGAAGGTGCTTGGCGAGCAGCGCGGCGCCGTGCCGCGACGGCATCACGACGCTGACGAGCGGCGGCGGGTCGGCGGCGTTCATTCAGGCCTCCCCGGTCTCGGCGATCCCCGCCGCGATTCCCGCCGCGTAGTGCATCTCGCGCACGATGTGATAGACGACGTGCCGCAGGCGCGCCGGCAGCACCGCGCCCCCCACGGCGGCGGCGGCGCGCGCGGTGACGAGCAGTGCGCTTCGTCCCACGGGCGGACACGAGCGCGCCCACGCATGCGCGCGGTTCATCGCGCGCAAGAAAGCGGTCGCCTCGGCCCGGTCGCGCGCGTCGATGCGCAAGAACCGACCGACCTCGGGATCCTGGGCTCGCTTCGCGAACACGACCGCCATGCGCCCCACGTCCACCTGGCGGCGGCACGAAACGTCGAAGCGCGCGTGCTGAGTGCGGTGCAGCGTGGACACGTCGTCGAGGTAGACGAGGGCGACGCCCCGTCGAGCCAGGCGCCAGCCGAGCTCGATATCTTCGAAGCCGTAGCGCGTGAACGATTCGTCGTAGCCGCCGGCGTCGAGCAGCACGGTACGCGGTGCCGAGAAGTGCCCCGTGAGACAGTCCGTGAAGCGCAGCGCGTCGGGCGCCTCGCGCATGCGGTCGTGGCGCGAGCGCTCTTCCGCAGCGAGGAAGCGTGCGAAGCGCGTCGTCGATGCTGCCGGATCGAGATCGATGCGGCCGATCACCGCGCGCGGTGCTCCTGGCCGCTCGTGCGCGACGATGTGTCCGCGCAGCCCGCCCGCCGCGAGACTCATGTCGTCGTCGAGGACGAGCACGATCCGGCCCTCCGCCTCGCGCAGGCCCGCGTTGCACGCGGCGGCGCGCCCGCCGTTACGCTCACGCCGCACGAGGCGCGCCGGGCCCAAGGTGAAAGCCCCGAGGATCGACGGATCGGGCGGGGCAGGGGAGCCGTCGTCGACGACGATCAACTCGACGCCCCCCTCGGGCGGCTCGCAGCGCGCGAGCGCGGCGATCGTCGCGGGCAGGCGGTGCGCGCCGTCGTAGGAGGGAATCACCACGGAGAGCGTCATGCGCCCTCCTGGGTCCGCCGCCGGCGCGCGGCGAGGGCATCCTTGGCTTCGGCGAAATCGGCGCGATTGAAGATCGCGGCGGCCGGCACGAAGCCGAGCGCGAAGAGCGCGGCGAGCGCGAGCGCCTCGAGCCATGCGTGGTCGAGCGCCTCGCGAACGCCGAGCGCCGTCGCGACGAGGGGCATCGCCGCGCCCGCGGCGCAGGCGGCGAGCGTCGGAGCGTAGCAGCGGAATACCGACGCGAGCGGTGTCCTGAGTAGCCTGTAGAGCACGACGAGGTGCCCCGCGAGGACGACCATCTGCGTCGCCGCGACGATCGTCGCGATCTCGACGACCGAGGCGCGCGCGACGACGCCCCAGGCGAGCGCGACGACCACGGCGACGAGGCGCACGACGTTGAGTGCGCTCATCAGCCACGAGCGCCCCAGCGCGAACATCACCGCGCCCGTGAAACCGCCCGCCGCCGAGAGCAATGTCATCAGCGCGAAGACGCGGCAGAGCGGCACGCTTGCTTCCCACTGCGGCCCGAACACCAGCGGTACGAGCGGATCGGCGAGAGCGAAGAGCGCCGCGCCCGCGGGCGCGAAAAGGAAGAAGTGCACGCGTGCCACCCGCAGGACTGCTTGGCGCATGCGCGCGAGATCCGCGCCGATCTCCGAGAACGCGGCGAAGAGCGGTTCTTGGACCGCCGGTCCGATCATCGTGTAGGGAAGGTAGGCCCGCGTGAACGCGAAGTAGTAATGACCGTAGTCGGCCTTCGGCAGATAGCGCCCGAGCACGAAGTAATCCACTTCGTTCGAGACGTAGGTCAGCGTACGCGCGGCAAAGACGCCGCTGCCGAAGCGG
>CAZPJJ010000481.1:0-3077 GCA_964586535.1 uncultured Acidobacteriota bacterium
GAGAACCCGCGCGACGCGTCGCTCCTCGCGCTCACGCAGCGCGAGGCCGCCGAGATGCTCTCGATCGCCCCGCCGCGTGACGAAGGCGAGACGCAGGTTGACCCGCCGCCCGTCGCCACCCTACGGTATCGGCGATGAACGAACCATCGCGGCCCAGGGCGAGCATCCTCGTTCTCACCTGGAACTCCAAGGAGTTGGCCGGCGACGCCGTCGCCTCGGCGCTCGCTCAGACCGTCGCGCCCATCGAAGTCATCGTCGTCGACAACGCCTCGACCGACGGCACGCCCCACGTCCTCGGCCGCCGCTTCGGCCAGAGCGCGAGGATCGTCGTCACCGAGCGCAACGTCGGCTATGCCGGCGGCTACAACCGCGCCCTCGACCTCGCGAACGCGCCCTTCGTGCTGCTGCTCAATCCCGACGCGCGCCTCGCGCCCGACTTCCTCGAGCGCGCGCTGCCGGCGTTCGAGGATCCGCGCGTCGGCATCGTGACGGGAACGCTCTGGCGCGACGACGGCGTGACGGTGGACTCCTCGGGGCTCTTCCTCGCGCGCTCGCGCAAGCCGCTCGATCGCGGATTCGATCAGCGCCACGACGCCTCGCGCGACACCGCGGGGCCCGTGCTCGGCGCGTGCGGTGCGGCCGCGCTCTACCGGCGCGCGATGATCGACGACATCGCCGACGACGGCGATCTCTTCGATGCGGACTACTTCGCGTTCTACGAGGATCTCGAGGTCTCGTGGCGCGCGTGGCGCGCCGGCTGGCGCGCGGTGCACGTCCCCGAAGCGCGCGCGGTCCACTTGCGCGCGGGCGGGCGCAAGCGCGGCGCCGCCGGCTTGATGTTCGAACGCGAGACACCTGTGCTCGCGCACATCGTCAAGAACCGCTATCTGACGATGCTGCGCCACGACTCGCTCGGCGCGCTCCTCGTCGATCTGCCCTTCGTCGCCGCGCGCGAACTCGCGCTCGTGGCGGCTCTAGCCGTCAAGCGTCCGGCCGTCTTCGGTCTGCTCTGGCACGAGCGCGACGTCTTCGAGCGCGCGCTCGCCAAGCGCCGCGCCGACGCGCGCCGCCGCGGCGTGTGGGGCGCCTGGTCGCGACGCGTGCCGCCTCGCGGGGCGTGGCGCTCCCTGGGAGCCGCGCGCCCATGAGCACTCCTTTCACCCTGCCGGCGTGGATCGAGATCCTCCTCGCGCTCGCCGCGTTCGCGCTCGCGTTCGTGACCTCGTACCTCTTCACGCCGCGCGTCCGCGAGGCCGCGCTGCGCTTCGGCATCGTCGACGCGCCCGACGGGCGGCTCAAGCAGCAGCGGCAGCCCGTCGCGTATCTCGGCGGCGTGGCCGTCGCGCTCGGCGTGCTCGTCGGCATCGGTGTGAGCTATCGCTTCGACCAGCCCGTGCTCGCGGTGCTGCTCGGCGCGGCGATCGTGCTCATCCTCGGCCTCCTCGACGACCTCGGCTCGCTCTCGCCGCACGTGAAGCTCGCGGGACAGCTGCTCGCGGCCATCGTGCTCGTCAAGGCGGGCGTCGTCATCCAGCTCGTCTTCCTGCCCGAGTGGGTGGAGATCCCGCTCACCGTGCTCTGGATCGTCGGCGCGACGAACGCCTTCAACCTCATCGACATCATGGACGGGCTCTCGAGCGGCGTCGGTGCCGTCGCGGCGGTCTTTTTCGCCGGCATCGCGCTCTTCTCCGGCATGCACTCGACCGCCTTCATCGGCGCCGCGCTCGCAGGCGGGCTGCTCGGCTTCCGCCCCTACAACGTCGAGCCGGCCAAGATCTACCTGGGCGACACGGGATCGCTCTTCGCCGGGTTCATCCTCGGCGCGCTCGCGATGGTCAACGACTACGGCGAGGCGCATCGCCTCGCGGCGCTCGTCCCGCTGCTCGTCCTCGGTGTGCCGCTCTTCGACATGCTTTTCGTGATGTACATCCGCTGGCGCCGCGGGCTTCCCGTGATGCTCGGCTCTCCCGATCACACCGCGCTGCGCCTGCGCAAATGGCGCCTTTCGACGCGCGCGACCGTCCGCGTCAACGTCATCGTCAGCGCCGCGCTCGGCGGCTGCGGCGTACTGCTCATGCTCGCTCCGCTTCCCTGGGCGATCGGACTGCTCGCGGCCCTCGCCGCCATCACCGTCGCGTGCGCGGCCTGGCTGCGCTCGATCGACATGACGCTCTGAGCCGGTCTATTCATGAAGCCTTGGCCGAAAATGCCGGATCTGCCCGCCGGCCACTCGCTCGCGCTCGTTCTCTGCCTATTCGCTCTGCGCAGACTGCGGAGGGGGCCCCAGGACGACGCAGCAAGACCGCGTCAGCGGTCGCAGCGAGGAGTTCGAGAACGCTCCAGTGGAGCGTTCGAGCCTGGGGATCTTTGGCTACACCTCGTCTGCGCAGCCCTACGTGCGGCCCATCCGGCAGGCATCTGCGGCATTTTCAGCTCAGGTTTCACGAATAGACCGGGTTAAGCCGCGCGGATGTGCGGCATCGCAGGGTGTCACTTCGGTGCGCGGGCCGGGATGCGATCGAACTCTCTTTCTCGGTGAGTGATTCCTGCGCAACGTCCCGCGATTTCCCGCGAATCCTCACGGACGGCATCGAAGTAAGAAAAATAACTCGACTCGACAAGAGCCCTTGCCGCTGGGAGTTGGATCGGCGTATAACCGACTCGTTCATTGCGAGCGGGACGTCGTGAGCACTTCATCGATTTCCACATCTCAGCGCAGAGACGTTCGGCTCGCTTTCGCTGAGCCTTGCCTTCGGCCCATCCCCTCCATGCGCGGCTCGCGCCAATCTCCGCGTGCGCCGAGTTCCGGGGGGGGGGGGCCTCACGACGACGATTGATCTCGGTCCCTGCGGCTCCGCGAGGTTCCGTCGTCAGAGTGGGTGTCCAGTCGATCGCTTGAACTCGCGTCCTCCAAGCGTGCTGACAGAGGCGCTCCTCCCGACCCAAGGAAGTCCCCCACGGATCATGGCGGACGCGAGGGAAGTGGATCGAGACGCGTCCTTCTGCGCCCATCCGGTCGCTGATTTCGAACGAGGGGGCAATACGATGAGCATCAAGGAAAGACCGGCGACCCGCGG
>CAZPJJ010000482.1:0-3033 GCA_964586535.1 uncultured Acidobacteriota bacterium
GAGAAGCCCTCCACCCTCGCGGTCCCCGAACCACCGCACCTCGGGTGACGCGCCCGCTTCGTCGGCCACCGCCACGGCGAGCCGCTGCTCGAGAGAGCCCTCTCCGCTGCGGAGCGATTCGACGAGGAGCGGGAGCGAGGGACCGAGCGCAGCAGCTTTCGCGGCGCTCACGCGAAAGGCGTGCGTGACCACGACGCGCGCATCCTCACCCTCAGCGTCGAGCGGGCTTCCGTTCTCGCTGGTCACGAAGATGCCTCGGCGAAAATCGCCAAGAGCCGAACCGCCGGCGCGAGGCGCGAGACGGTGCGACAGCGCGGCTTCCAACTCCGCGGCGAGAGCGGAAGGTCCGACGAAGACAAGTTCGAGAGGCGCTTGTCGGACACGCTCGAAGACGATGGCGAGCGACTCGGCGTCGACGCGCGAGCGAAGCGAAAGACCCGGCTCGATGGCATGCCCCGCGCCGGGACCGAGGCCGAAATAGAGGCTGCCGGCGATCGCGCGGAAGACGGGATCCGTCGTGCGCTCCCGCGATCTCGCATCTTCTCGTTCCAGCGCGCCAGCGAGTGCGCGCCCGTCGAGAGGCCGCGGCTCGGCGAGTGCCTTCGCCAGAGCGACCATGTCGATCGCGTCCTCCCCGTCGGTTCGCACTCCGACGGCGAGACCGTCGATCAGCCCGATCACGAGTGATTCACTGCTCTCGCGCCCCTCGAGAAGCCCGTTGACGATAAGCCCCGCGGCAATCGCACTCGTTCCGGCCGGAAGTCCGCGATCCAGGGTCTCGGGAGCCGGCCAGACGATCGCCATCGCGACTTCCGGACCCTTCGTGTCGAACGTGCGCGCACCGCGAGCGGGTGCTTCCGCGGTCGTGGCCGGTGTGGAGACGAGGATCGCCAGGAACGCGAGCACGGCGCGCTGCCGGACGGAGGCGGGAATCGTCATCAGGAGGTCTCCTCGGGCCACGAGTCCAGGACGTCTCGAATCGCGACCACCAAGTTGTGTGCGCGCTCGCGGTGGGACTCGGCGGTATGTCCGGCGGCGTGCGGCGTCGCCAGCACCCGCGGATGAGCCGCGATCGCACCCGCCGCGACGGGTTCCTCTTCGAAGACATCCAGCACGGCGGCCGCCGGCAGGCCGGCGTCCAGGGCCGCCAGGAGATCGTCCTCTCGGACGATGCCGCCTCGCGCGGTATTGACCAGGATCGACCCTTCCGGCAGGTGCGCCAGCCGCCGCGCGTCGATCATTCCCCGCGTTTCGTTCGTCAACGGGCAGTGAATGGACAGGATGTCGCTGCGCGGGATCATCTCGTCGAGAGCGGCGACGCGCTCGGCCCCCGCGGCCTCGAAGACGCACTTGTCGAGGTAGGGATCGTAGGCCAGGACGTGGGCCTCGAAGGCGCGGGCCCTCCGGCAGACCCGCGTTCCCACACGGCCAAGTCCCACGAGGCCGAGCGTCTTCCCGCGCATTTCGCGGTCGACGAGGGCGTCCCGGTCGGGCCAGGTCCCCGAAGGCGTCGCGTCCCAGTGCCGGCGTACGTCCCGAAGCAGAACCAGGATCGAGAGGATGGTCAGTTCCGCGACCGCGACGGCATTGCCGGGATCGGGAAACGCGACGCGGATGCCAAGCCGGGCGGCCTCGTCGACGTCGATGTTGTCCTGGCCCGACGACCCCTGAACGATCGCCCGGAGGCCACCGGCAGCGGCCGCGCGCAGTTCGTCGGCTCCGAGGCGCTGCCAAGCGCGGGTCACCAGAATCTCCGCGCCCCGGGCGGCATCGACGAGGGCGGCACCGCGAAGCGCCTCGTGCACCTCGATCGCCAAGTCCTCTCGCTGGGAGAGCGGCTCGAGTACCCCCGCGTCGGGACGAGCCGCGAAAACTAGACGCTTACGTCGCCGCATGGGCTGGTGAGTCTGCATGGAAGCGGGATTCTACTCTTCGGTATCGCCGCGCTCGAACCCTCGGCCGACCTGCATTGCGCGCGGGCTATCTCCACGCCGCAGCGGGTTCGGCCGGTTCTCGGGCAAGAATCTGTCCGAGAAGCGGTCTTGTCGATGACACGAGCGGGCCATGGTGATAGAAAAGCCCCATGAACGAAACACTCGGGCTGATCTGGGTGGTCCTGGGGACCGTCGCCGTGACGCTGCTCGCCGTCCTCGCCGGCGTGGGAGTCGTCACTCTCCTCGACGTGCGGCTCACCATGCGGCGCGTGCGCGAGTCTCTCGACACGCTCGGCCCCAAGGCCGGCGAAACTCTAGAGAACATCCGCGAGATATCAGGAACGGCACGCGACGCAACCCGGGGCATGCAAGGCGCTGGCGCCGTTTTCGCTCAGGTCAAGCGCGAAGCGGGCAAACTGACGCCATGGATCCCGCTCGTCCTGGCGATCCTTGGCGCCATCTCGGCGATCCGCTCGCGGCGCCGCGCCGAAGGTTGATCGCGGACCGCCCCCGGTACGGGGCCTGGAACGGAAGGAAAGGAGACGACGATGGGCGATAGAGACACTTCGGCCGGAACGATCATCGGTGCTTTTCTCCTCGGAAGTCTGGTCGGGGCCGCCGTGGCGCTTCTGACCGCGCCTCGTTCGGGCAAGGAGACCCGCGAGCGCATCGGCGTCTGGGCCGAAGGCGCCAAAGAGAGAACGCGCGAGCAGGTCTCGCGCATCGCCCACGAAGCCGGCGACAAGGTGCGCCAGTACGGCCGGGAAACCAGCGACCGCATCAAAGAGGTGGCCGTTTCCGCGCGCGAGAAGCTCCGGCGATCCCAGGAAGCCGTGGACGAACCCGAAGAGATCTGAATCTTTCGCGGCGATCGCGTGCAAGGGAGCCACGGCGAGGCCGTGGCTCTCTTCGTTTGTGAAGGCGATCTCCGCCCCGCCCGCGCCCGGCCTCGCCCCGCGCGGCGAGTTCCCCGCCAAAGTCGCGGGACGAGGACCGGTCGGGTTTCGCGCATGAGAGCGAAACCCTTCGTCACGTCACCACCTTGGGTTTTCCCCAAGGCAATTTCCAGATTGCAACTCTTCTTCCCTCGCGCGAGGCA
>CAZPJJ010000483.1:0-233 GCA_964586535.1 uncultured Acidobacteriota bacterium
CCGAAAATGCCGGATCTGCCCGCCGGCCACTCGCTGTCGCTCGTTCTGGGCCGTACTCGGTCTGCGCAGACTGCGGAGTAGCCTTTGGCTACACCTCGTCTGCGCAGCCCTCCGTGCGGCCCATCCGGCAGGCATCTGCGGCATTTTCAGCTCAGGTTTCATGGAGAGTCCGGGCCTCGTCTGCGCAGACTGCGGAGTAGCCTTTGGCTACACCTCGTCTGCGCAGCCCTCCG
>CAZPJJ010000483.1:333-3031 GCA_964586535.1 uncultured Acidobacteriota bacterium
GCATTTTCAGCTCAGGTTTCATGGAGAGTCCGGGCCTCGTCTGCGCAGACTGCGGTCGAACCTCCGGCTACACCTCGTCTGCGCAGCCCTCCGTGCGGCCCATCCGACAGGCATCTGGGGCATTTTCTGCTCAGGTTTCATGAACGGTCCGGGCTCAGGGAGGGACGGGGCTCGTTTGGCGTCGGATCGACGGCGTTCCCAAGTGCCGGAAGTCGCGCGAGAACCCATATTGCCGAGGACGGGGAGACCAACGGCGATCGGTGTGATTGCCGAGGGACGATCTTGGGCGGCTCGGCGGGCAATCGAAAAACCGGCGCTTACGTCGGGTCGATGCTGGTCCTCGCGACCGCAGCGGTCGCGGATCTCATCGTGCGAGCCGATGCCCGGGTCGTCCTCGCCGAATACCTCGAGCTCGCGACCTTCCTCACGCTCGGCGTCGTGTGGAGCCTGCTGATCTTCAAGCTCGGCAAGCGACGCCGCGGCACGCTTGCGGTGAGCCTCGCGCCCGCCTCGTACCTCGCTCTCGCACCCATCGCCGACGGTGCGACCGTGCTCGCAGTGGCCCTGCTCGTCAGCACTTTCGACTGGGCCTGCCACCGGCGAAAGCCGCTCGTCGGTCTCTTCAACTCGGCGCAGACCGTGATCAGCATCTGGGCGGCGATCCAAGTCGCCACCGCCGTGTCTCATCTCGTCCCGGGGCCCCTCCAAGTCGGAGCCGCGGCGGTGCTCGGTTCCATCGCGGCATCCCTCGTGGGCGTTCTCACGATGTCTCTCGTCGTCTATCTCGCCGAAGGGCGCCGGCCGGGTGAGAGCGGAGCTCTCTCGTACAACGCGCTCAACAGCGAAATCATCGTTGCCTGCTTCGCCGGGCTCCTCGCACTCGGATGGTCGCGGCATCCCTTGCTCATCGCGCTCTCCGTCGTGCCCATGACGATGCTCTTTCAGCTCCTCGGGCGCCTCGAACAGCGCGAGGTGTCGCTCGAGCGCCGCAAGGAAGAACTGCAGGCCATTCAAGAACTCGGTCTCGAAGTCGGCGCCCGCCTCGAGAGCGAAGACCTCTCGCGAGTGGTGACCAGGAGCGTCGCCGAGGACTTGCGCGCCGCCGGCGCGCTGCTCGCGTTCGTCAGCGAGAACCGGCGGGCCTTCGAAGTGCGCGCCGTCTACGACGCTCGCGAACGCGGCGTACCGCCTCCACCGAGACTCCTGCGACGCACGCTCGACGACGCATTCCTCGAGAACGGGCGGCCTTGCCTCTGGGACGGGAAAGGCGTCCGGATGGTCCCCGAGATGGACGTCTTCGAAGCCGCCGGCATGATCGCACTTCCGCTGCGCGTGCTCGGAAGAGCCGACGCTGTACTCATCGCCTACCACGACGGTCGCCGCGAGCCGTTCGGCGACGAAGACGTCAGCCGCCTGACCGCCTTGGCCCGCTTCGTAGAAGTGGCGCTCAGCAACGCGCGGCTCTACGACGACCTGCGCCGCATGCAAGAACAACTCGTTCAGCGAGAGAAGCTCTCCGCGCTCGGCGAACTCGTCTCCGGAGTCGCCCACGAGCTCAATAATCCGCTCGCCGTCGTCATCGGCAACTCAGAGATGCTCACGCGGCAGGACCTGCCGCCTGGAGCCCAGCGCATCGCGGGAACGATCGAGAAAGAAGCCGCTCGCGCGGCGCGAATCGTGCGCGATCTCTTGGCGTTCTCACGTAACCAGAAGCCCGAGCGCTCATGGCACGATGTCGGGAGCGTCATTCAGGAAGTCGTCCAGATCAAGAGCCAGGAGTGCGCCGAGCGCGACATCCAAGTGCGCGCCGAACTCTCTCCCGAGGTTCCTCCACTGCTCATCGATCCGCACCAGATCCATCAGGTGTTGCTCAACCTCGTGACCAACGCGGTTCACGCCATCGAAGACGCGAATCGTCCCGGAACCGTCGTCGTGCGCACGCTGCGCGCTGGCGCGCGCGTGCACATCGTCGTCGTCGATGATGGGCCGGGTATCCCCGAAGAAGTCCTGCCCAAGATCTTCAATCCGTTCTTCACGACGAAGAAGGTCGGTCGGGGCACCGGTCTCGGCCTCTCGATTTGCTACGGCATCGTGCAGGCCCACGGCGGGGCGTTCCGCGTACGAAGCGTGCCGGGCCAGGGCGCGACGTTCATCATCGAACTCGCTGCGCCGCGACCCGAGGAACTGGAGCGCGAATTCCGGACGGAGTGCGAGGAACGGCCGGTTTCGCCGACGTTGGAGGGCCGAGGCCGGCATGTCCTCGTGGTCGACGACGAGGAAGGCGTGCGATCGATCGTCCGCGACGCTCTTGAGTTGTGGGGCTTCAGCGTGGACGAAGCGTCGTCGGGGGAAGGGGCGCTCTCGATGCTCTCGTCCTGCCGCTTCGATCTGGTGGTAACGGATCTGCGGATGCCGGGACTGGACGGTCCGGGTCTTTACGGCGAGGCGGGATCGCTCTGCGCCAAGGTACCGCCCTTCGTCTTCGTCACGGGCGATGCGGCCAGTCGCGAGATGAGGGCATTCTTGGATGGGGTGCGTGCGCCGGTGTTGGTGAAGCCGTTTACGTTGATGTCGTTGAGGGAGGCGGTCGAGGTCGCGCTCCATGGCGTTCCCACCGCCCTGGTGCCCACGGTGCCCACGGTGCCCACGGTGCCCTGAAGATTGTTGGCGAGAGTGTCCGCATGCGGACGTTGGCCCC
>CAZPJJ010000484.1:0-3030 GCA_964586535.1 uncultured Acidobacteriota bacterium
ACTTCACGCCGGGCTCGCTCGAAGGCGGCCGCGAACTCGCCACGCTGCCGACCGGTGCGATCAACACCGTCGAGAACGAAGAGACCGACCTCGGCCTCAGCGCCGGCGGACCGATCATCAAGGACAAGCTCTTCTGGTTCGCGGCGTACAACCCCGTGTCGCGGTCGTTCCTGCGGACGATCGAAGCGCGGTCGAATCCGCTGCTCGACATCACCGATTCGGGCGTCGATACGGACGGAGACGGGACGATCGACACGTTCGTTTCGGATACCTATCCTGTCAACAACTTCTTCAACAACTCGGGAAACGAGCTGGAAACCGAGCGCGATCGCGACAACTACGCCGCGAAGTTCAACTTCCTCGCCTCGGCGAATCACCGCTTCGAGCTGACGCTCTTCGGCGACCCCTCCGATGGCGACGGCCGAGACGGCATCTCGACGGGTACGTTCTTCATGGAAGGCGATGCCAACGACGACGGCATCTACACGCCGGCGGAAGGCCTTTCCAGCACGGCCCTCGGGTCGCTCTCCGAACAGGGCGCCTCGACGATCGACTACGGCGCCGACCAGCAGTCGCTGCGCTACAACGGCTTCTTCGGCAGCGACTGGTTCGTCGAAGCCCAGGCCAGCCACCGCGAGAACGAGTTCGAGGAAGTATCCTCCGCCAACGCGTTCCGCTACCTCGACGAGCGCGTCTTCCGCGAGTGGGCCATTGCGCCGTTGCTTGGTCTCGACCCGGCGATCACGCGCGCGTCCTCGCCGCAGGCGGGCGGCGCGGGCTTCATCGGCCCGACGCTCGACGAAACGTGGGACTACTCGATCAAAGTCTCGAAGATCTGGGGTAATCACGAGGTGAAGGCGGGCTTCCAGTTCTTCGACATCGAGTACACGCAGATTTCGCGTTACTCGGGTCCGCCCACGACTCTCGGCTTCCCGATCGACGGCGGAGACGGCGGGTTCATCCCGCTGCAGACGACGAGTGGCGTGCTCGTCAACGTGCGCGGCGGCATTCCCGGCTGCGCCACTTGCGTGTTCTCGACAGGCCAGCCCTACTATCAGATCACCCGCTCGCGCTTCAACGAACCGGGACCGGTCACGGGCGAAGAGATGTCGCTCTTCATCCAGGACACCTGGACGATCAACGACCAGTGGGTGGTGAAAGTCGGTATTCGCACGACGCAGCAGGATCTTGCTGGCTCCAGCGAGTACACGCTGCCGATATTCCGTGAAGGTCCCCGCGACTTCAGCACCGAGCCGACGACGTTCACGCCCAACAGCTACGAGTTCGACACCGAACTCTCGCCCCGCATCGGCGTCACCTTCGACCCCCTCGCCAACGGCAAGACGAAGCTCTACGCGCACTACGCGCGCCTCTTCGAGCGCGTCCCCGCCGACCTCGCGGTGCGCCAGTTCTCGAACGAGTTCGGCACCACGAGCTTCCAGTTCACGGATCCCCGCCTCACCAACTGGAGAGGTACTTCGATCAGCGTGCAGGGTCTCTCACCGGGCCGCGTCGAAGACGATACCAAGCTGCCCTACGTCGATGAGTACGTGATCGGCTTCCAACAGCAGCTCCGCCCCGACCTCTCGCTCGAACTGCGCGGGATCTACCGCGATCAGGGCCGCGTTCTCGAGGATGTGCAGTTCACGACCCTCGAAGCGATTCAGAACTACTACTACAGCGGACTCGAATACGAGTTCGACAACGACGGCGACGGTACGCCTGACGGCACGGGCGTGACGCCCGAGCCCTTCCCGGGCTTCGGCCAGGGCGCCTTCGGCGAATACGTCCTCGCCAACCCCGGCGAGAACACCGAAGGCCCCTTCGGCACGCCGGTGCGCGAATACAAGGCCTTCGAGGTCGAACTCCAGAAGCGCCTCGCCGACAACTGGCAGCTCATCGCCAACTACCGCTACGCCAAGCTGCAGGGCAACTATGAGGGTCTCTTCCGCAACGACAACGGGCAGTCCGACCCGAACATCACCTCGCTCTTCGACTTCCCGAATTCGCCGCTCATGCGCGGCCAGTACGCGGAAGGCCCGCTCAACACGGATCGCCCCCATGTCCTGAACCTGCTCGGCACCTACTTCTTCGACAACGGCCTCGAAATCGGCGGCGCGCTCAAATGGCAGTCGGGGACTCCTCGCACGCCGCTTCTCGCACACCCTAGCTATCTGAACGCCGGCGAAATCCCCGGTGTCGACCCGATCTACTTCCAGCCGGGAGGCGATCCCGACCTCGACGGAACGCTCGATTGGGTCGGCGTGCCCGGATCCGGACTCTTCCTTTCCGACTACACCGACTCGCCGCGCGGCAGCCTCGGACGGTTGCCCGACATCGCGACGATCGACCTGCACCTCGGCTATCAGCGCAAGTTCGGCGACACGCGCCTGAAGATCACCGCCGACGTGCTCAACATCTTCAACATCCAAGAAGCGGACGCGATCTCCGACGATGTCGAGACGATCGCGCAGACGCCGAACCCCAACTTCAACCGCATCACTGGCTATCAGTCACCACGAACCATTCGCCTGGCGGCAATCTGGGATTGGTAGACCAGGACTAGACCTTCTCTCTCGCGAGGGCGGGGCGTGCGCGCCCCGCCTTCTCTTTGTCGCGCGCTGTGACAGAATCCGCGCGGAGGCATTGCGTGAAGGTCCGCATCATCTGGCTCGTGCTCGCGCTCGCTTTGCTCGCTGTGGTCGCGCTGGGTCTCTTCCGCGCGCTCCCCGCGGCGAAAGACGGCGAGATCCTCGTCGTCGACGGCGCGGTCCATCGCGGTCCGGTGCGGCTCGTCGTCGCCCCGTGGGCGGCACGCGCCGTCGTGCCGCTGACATTGCACGCGAAGTCGTCGTACACCGCGGACATCGGCTCGGGCTCCACGTGGACGTTCACCGCCGAGGCCGACGTCGCGCTCGATCCCGATCGCCTCGACGATGCGACACGCGCGCGCCTGCTCGCTGGCGCGGGTGCCGAGGCGCTCACCAGCGACGCGCTCGATCGCGCCTTCGCCGCACTCGCGCCGCGCAC
>CAZPJJ010000485.1:0-3027 GCA_964586535.1 uncultured Acidobacteriota bacterium
CTCCTCGAAGGGGGCGTTTTCGAGGCCGCGCAGCGTGCCCGGCGCGGCGCGGTCGAGCGTTGCGTCCGAACCGATGCCGAGGATGCGCGGTAGTCCGAAGAAGACCGCGGGATCCGCGTAACGCACGGCCTTGGCGCGAGAGGCGAGACCGTGCGCGATGCCGGCGTGGTTGAGCCCGGGCAGCATGAGCACGCGCTTGCCGGTGACGATCCCCGGCTCGCGTTTCTCGGCGAGCGTGACGCCCCAGCGCTCCAGGCAGGCGCGAATGCCGTGCCCGTCGACGACGACGGTGTGCGTCGCGAGCGCCGCGAAGTGTGCGCCGCGCTTGTGGGGCCGGATCTGCGAGCCCAGATGCAGCCGCGCGGGCATGCCGTCGAGAACGATCGCGGCGACCGTCCCGTCCGCTTCGAGAATGGCCGCTTTGGCGCGCTCGAGATCGTCGTCGATGCCGAGGATCCTCAGCTCGAACTCGCGTCCGAGGAAGGAAACCGTTTCGCGGCTTTCGCCTTGATCGCGTCGAAGGACGAGGATCTCGCGTGTCGGGCTCATGAACGGAGGATAAGCGCGACTGAGAATGCCCGAAAGCGGCATCGACGTCGTGGTGCGGCATCCGGGTGCGGCATGAGCCTATAATGCCCGGTCTTTCCCGCGAGGATTTCTCTTGATCGCCGCCCACTTCGTTTCGGATCTGCACGGTAGCGAAGAGCGCTATCGCGCGCTCCTTGCCCTGATGGCGCGCGAGGCGCCGCGCGCGGTCTTCCTCGGCGGCGACTTGCTCGGCTCGCCCATGGCGCAAGTGGCGAGCGCCGCGAAGGGCGGGGGCGACATCATCGCCGAGTTGATCGCCCCAGGCTTGCGGCGCTTGCGCGCCCTGCTGCGCGGCCGCTATCCCGACGTCTTCGTCGTGCCCGGCAATGACGACGCGGCGAGCGACGCGGAAGCGTTTCTCGATCTCGAAGAAGAGGGGCTGCTCTACTGGGCGCACGGGCGCGCCTTCGATTGCGCGGGTTACCAGGTCTACGGCTATGGCTGCGTCCCGCCGACACCTTTCGGACTCAAGGACTGGGAGCGCTACGACGTCTCGCGCTTCGTCGATCCGGGCTGCATTCCGCCCGAAGAGGGTTGGCGAACGATGCCCGTCGACGTGCACACGATCCGCTACGGAACGATCGCGCGCGATCTCGAGTTTCTCGCGGGCGACGCCGATCTCTCGCGCGCGGTGTTCCTCTTTCACGCCCCTCCGCACGGGACCCCGCTCGACCGCGCCGCGCTCGACGGCAAGATGATCGATCACGTGCCGCTCGACGTGCATGTCGGCAGCATCGCGATCAAGCGCTTCATCGAACGCCGCCAGCCCTTCGTCACGCTGCACGGCCATGTCCACGAGTCGGCGCGGCTGACGGGCTCGTGGCGCGTCGAACTGGGCCGCACGATCGCGATGTCGGCAGCACACGACGGACCCGAGCTGGCGCTCGTCCGCTTCGATCTCGAACGACCGACTCAGGCGACTCGCGATCTCGTCGCCGCGGAGACCCACGCATGAACGCCATGATTCCCCGCGAGCATCTCGAAACCTGGGCGAGCTTTCTGATCGACTATTCGCTGGGAGGGATCCAGCCCGGTGACGTCGTGATGATCAAGGGCGAACACATCACTTGGCCGCTGCTCTCGGTGTTACAGGACATGGTCTTCGCCAAGGGCGGCATCGTGGATCTCTTCCTCGTCCCGCCCGACAACGACCGCGGCCGCGTCTGGGGGGCCTCGATCGGCCGCCACGGAACGGAGGCGCAGATCGAACGCGTTCCCGCGTGGCACACCGCACGATACGAGGCGATGACGAAGTACATCGAGGTGCTAGGCGCGGAGCGTCCGGATCTCTTCGCGGGCATTCCCGACGACCTGGCGACCGCGATCGCGCGCGTGGACGAGCCGGTGCGCGGATTGCGCCTGCTCAAGCCGTGGGTGCTGACGCTCTATCCGACGCCCGGTTTCGCGGCGCTTGAGGGGCTTTCGATCGAGGAGTACACGCGGACGGTCGTCTCGGCCTCGATCAAGGATCCGCGCGAGCTGGAGCGCATCGAGGAACCGATCTGGAAACTGATGCAGGAGAGCTCGCGCATCGCGATCGAGACCGAGCACCCGCGCGACGGGCGAGCCTTGCGCCTCGAGATGTCGATCGCGGGCAAGCGCGCGATCAAGTGCACGGGCAAGCGCAACTTCCCCGATGGTGAGGTGTTCACTTCACCCGATGCGCGGACGGTCGAGGGCGAGCTCTTTCTCGACCGGCCGGTGCTCTATTCGGGCACGGTCATCGAAGGGGTGTATCTGCGCTTCGAGGCGGGCGTGATCCAGGACTACCGGGCCGAGCGGGGCCAGGACGCGCTGCGCAAGATCATCGAGACGGACGCCGGCAGCCGCCGACTCGGTGAAGTCGCGATCGGCATGAACGCGGGCCTCGAGCGTGCGCTCATGCATCCGCTCTTCGTCGAGAAGGTTGGCGGGACGATCCACGTCGCGATCGGCGCGAGCTATCCCGAAGCCTACGTCGACGCGCCGGCGTCCGAGGCCGGCCGCGCCGAGGCCGATCGGCTCGCTGAGAAAGGCGCGCTCAACCGCTCGGCGCAGCACGTCGATATCGTCGCGGATTTCCGCCCGGGCGGAGTCGGGCGGGCGCTCTACCTCGACGACGTGCAGCTGCGCGTCGAGGACGGCATCTGGGTCGTGCCCGGCCGAGTGTGAGGGCGGCGATCTCGTGCGCGTCGTGAGTCTCGTGCCCTCGCTCACGGAGAGCGCGATCGGCCTGGGATTGGGCCCCGAAGAGCTGCTGGGCCGCACTGCGTTCTGCATCAGTCCTGCCGACGTCGTCGCGGGCATCAAGGTGGTCGGCGGCACCAAGACGCCCAGCCTCCGGCGCGTGCTGGCGTTGCGGCCTGACGTGGTGCTCGTGGATCGCGACGAGAACAGCCTCGAGGACGCGCGGGCGCTCGAGGCGGCGGGCGTGCCGCTCTTCGTCGCGGACGTGGCGGG
>CAZPJJ010000486.1:0-3008 GCA_964586535.1 uncultured Acidobacteriota bacterium
GCGGCGGTCGTGGCCGGGGCGGTCCGTGACGAAGGTCTTGAGGTCGCGGTACGAGCGCACCCCCTTCGCGACGAGCGCATCGTTCGTGTGCGCGGGCACGACATCCTCGAGCGCGTCGCAGATCGCGTCGACGACCTGCAAATTGGTGCGCTCGCTTCGGCCGCCGAGGTTGTACTTCTCGCCGGGCTTGCCGCGCTCGAGCGCGAGGAGAATGCCCTGGCAGTGATCGTCGACGTAGAGCCAGTCGCGGATGTTGCCGCCGTCGCCGTAGATCGGCAGCGCCTTGCCCTCGAGCGCGTTGAGCGTCACGAGCGGGATCAGCTTCTCGGGAAACTGATAGGGGCCGTAGTTGTTCGAGCAGTTGGTGACGATCGCCGCGAGGCCGTAGGTCTCGTGATAGGCGCGCACGAGGTGATCCGCGGCGGCCTTCGAGGCGGCGTAGGGCGAGTTGGGCGCGTAGGGCGTCGTCTCCGTGAAGAGCCCCTCGGGGCCGAGCGAGCCGTACACCTCGTCGGTCGAAACGTGCACGAAGCGGAAATGCCGCCGCACGTCCTGGCCGTCCGTCTCGAGATAGCTCCGCGCGCCCTCGAGCAGTTCGTAGGTGCCGTTGATGTTCGTGCGCACGAAGGCGCCGGGATCTTCGATCGAGCGGTCGACGTGGCTCTCGGCGGCGAAGTTGATCACCGCGTCGGGCCAGACGGTCGCGTAGAGCGCGCGCACGGCCTCGCGATCGGCGATGTCGCCCTTGACGAAGGCGAAACGCGGATGCTCGGCGACGTCGGCGAGGCTCTCCAGGTGACCGGCGTAGGTGAGGCTGTCGAAGACGACGACCCGCGCCTCGGTGCGGTGCAGCGCCGCGCGCACGAAGTTCGAGCCGATGAATCCTGCGCCGCCGGTGACGATGATCGTCTTCATCGCGCGTCCTTTCGATCGGTCAGTAGGCGCCGCGGCCGAGAAGCACCGCGGGTACGGTCTTGAGCAAGAGCACGATGTCGAGCCAGAGCGAGTGCGACTCGATGTACGCCACGTCCAGCTCGACCTGTTTGTCGAATGGTATTTCGGAACGGCCCGAAACCTGCCAGATGCAGGTGATCCCGGGCTTGACCTCGAGGCGCCTCCGGTCGGCGAGCGTGTACTGGGCCACCTCGGCGGGCACTGGCGGCCGCGGCCCCACGAGCGACATGTCGCCCACGAGGACGTTCCAGAGCTGCGGCATCTCGTCGATCGACGCCTTGCGGATGAAGCGCCCGACGCGGGTGATGCGCGGATCGCGCTTCATCTTGAAGATCACCCCGCCCTGCATCTCGTTCGCCGCCGCGAGCGCGGCCTTGCGCGCCTCGGCGTCGACGCGCATCGAGCGGAATTTCCACATCGTGAAGAGCGCACCGTAGAGACCGACACGCCGCTGTTTGAAGAACACCGGCCCGCGCGAGTCGAGCTTGATGAGCAGCGCGATTCCGACCAGCAGCGGCCCGAGCGCGAGGATCAGCGCGGCTGCACCTACGATGTCGAGGACGCGCTTGAGCACGAGCGTCCCGCGCACCACTCCCATCCACGCGAGGCGCCGCACGTGGAAGCGCAGCATCTTTGGACCGCCGAGCGCGCCGCTCGAGCCATAGCGTCGCAGAAGCTCGCGTTCGAGACGCGCGCCGGTCCAGACCGTGCTTGCCGTCGCAGGACGACTCACGACACTCCGCCCTTCTTCCGCCCCTCGATCCAGGACGCCCGACAGGTCTCGGTCAGATATAGGCCTGCCGTCCCGCCCCGGACAAGGCCCCGGACGAGATCGTCACCGGCCACGGACTTCCCTCCGCCAGACCCGCGCCAGAAAAACGGGATTTCCCACGAAGTAACGCCGCCAGAGCCGTCCCGGCTCCTGCATCGTCCGCCAGAGCCACTCGAGCCCGATCTCGCGCACCCAGATCGGGGCGCGCTTGATGCGGCCGGAGTAATAGTCGAAGAGCCCGCCCACCCCCATCGCGAGGGGCGTCGCGAGGCGCTCGCGGTGCTTGGCGATCCACAGCTCCTGGCGCGGCGCGCCCATCGCCACGAGCAGGATCGACGCTCCCGAGCCGTTGATCTCGTCGATGACGGCGTCGGTTTCGTCCTCGCGGAAGTAGCCGTCGCGGGTGCCCGCGATCGCGAGTTCGGGGAAGCGCGCGCGCATCTTCTCGGCGCAGAGCGCCGCGACGCCCGGCTGCGCCCCGAGCAGATAGATCGAGGTGCCTGTCCCCGCCACTTTCTCGCAGAGGCGCGGAAAGAGATCGGTGCCGTTGACGTTGGCGAGGAGGCTCGTGCCCATCATGCGGCAGGCGAGGTGTACGCCGATGCCGTCGGGCAGCACGCGCGATGCCTCGCCCAGGATCGTTCGGTAGGCGTCGTTGCGGTAGGCGATGTTGAGGCAGTCGGGATTGACGAAGCAGAGCAGCGAGCGCTCCCGCGCCGCCGCGCGCTCGCGGATCCACGCGACGGCTTCGTCCATCGTCGTGTTGGTGATCGTGATGCCGAAGATCGAGAGCGTCGGAGGCGCCTCGCGCGCTTCGCTGCCGCCGAGGATCATCCCCGGGATCGCGCGCGCGACGAGGCCGACATCGCCTTTCGTCGATTGGCCATAGAAGAACTCGCGGTCGACGGTGCTCTCGCTGTCGTACGCGATGCCGGTCTTGCGGCGCAGCACGTAGGGCGATACCAATCCCGGCCGCAGGTCGAAGCGCACGACGGCCGACGGCGGAATCGCCGCGACTTCCGCCGCGGTCAGCGGGCGCGGCCCGGCGAAGGCCATGTCGCCCCGCAGCACATTGACGAGCGCCGCGAGTCCCGCGCCTGGTCCGGGCCCCGTGAACGCGAGTTTGTCGAAGGGCATGCGCAGGCGGCCGACGAGCGGCGTGCGCAAGAAGACGTGGCCCGTGCGCGCGAACCCCCAGAGCGCTCGCGGCACGAGAAGCGGCGAGAGCAAGAAGAGCAGCGCGAGCGCGAGCAGCACGTTGACGGCGCGGTCGCCGGCGTCG
>CAZPJJ010000487.1:0-3006 GCA_964586535.1 uncultured Acidobacteriota bacterium
CACCCGTGACAGGCATGCAGGGCGGCGGTCCTTTCCGCTTACAGCCTGGCGAATGGACCGACGACACCTCGATGGCGCTCTGCCTCGCGGCGAGTCTCGTCGAGTGCGGAGGCTTCGACGCACGCGATCAGATGGAGCGTTACTGCCGCTGGAAAGAGGAGGGCTACTTCAGCAGCACGGGGAAGTGCTTCGACATTGGAATCACTGTCAGCGGCGCGCTCGCCCGTTTCCGCGCCACCGGGGAGCCGTTCGCGGGGTCGACGAATCCGCGCTCGGCCGGCAACGGCTGCTTGATGCGGCTGGCGCCAGTGCCAATCTTCTATCGCCAGGCCATCGACCGCGCGGAGCACTTCGCGGCGGAAAGCTCGCGCACGACTCATGGAGCGCAGGAGTGCCTGGACGCGTCGCGTCTCTTCGCGCGAATGATCGTGCGCGCGCTGCGAGGTGAAGCGAAGGAGTCGATCATCACCGGTGATGCCGACATGTTCCGCGGGGTGCCGTCGATCGAGGCGATCGCGCGCGGCGCTTATCGCCAGAAGTCCCGCGACGAGATCCGCGGGACGGGCTACGTGGTGGCCTCGCTCGAAGCGGCGCTCTGGTGTTTCGCGACGACCGACGAGTTCGAGCAGGCGATCCTGACGGCGACGAACCTGGGCGACGACGCGGACACGACGGCGGCGATCTCCGGTCAGCTCGCGGGCGCGTTCTACGGCGAAGGCGGGATTCCACGCGCGTGGCTCGAGTCGCTGGCGATGCGGGAGGAGATCGCGGGCCTTGCCGAGGCGCTGGGGGCTGCTCCGTCCTGATTCGACGGGATAGCCGAAGAGTCCCCAAGAAAAAACGGAACGGTAATTTGAAAGGGGCGAAGCCCGAGGCTCATACTCCGCCCGCCCGAACAACCCAGGAGAATCGCGTGTCCTCGCTGTGCCGTCGCTTCCGTGCCGGTCTCGCTTTTGCTCTGCTCGCGCTTCTCGTGGCCCCGGCAACGGCGGTCGCAGGGGAGTCACCGCCCCTGGATCTGAGCGCCCACCGCGGCAAGGTCGTCTTGCTGGACTTCTGGGCGTCGTGGTGCGCGCCCTGCGCGGCGTCGTTTCCGTGGATGGAGACGATGCGCCAGCGCTACGGTGCCGAGGGCCTGGTGATCGTCTCGGTCAATCTGGATGAGGACCGCGCCGCGGCCGAGGCGTTCCTGGGCGGCGGCTATGCGGGCTTCGAGCATGTCTTCGATCCGTCGGGCAGCATCGCGACGGAGTTCGGCGTGGCGGCGATGCCGACGGCGCTGATCTTCGATCGCGAGGGCCGGCTCGTGGCGCGCCACGAGGGGTTCACGCCGTCGGAGACGAAGACCTACGAGCAGCGGATCGCCACGGTGCTCGCGGGCCGTGATGTCGGTCCGGCGCCGGCGATCGAACGTGCCGCCCTGTCGGGGCTCAAGCCGTGGCAGCGGGGCGTTCTGGCGTCGCGCGACATGTCGCTCGAGTGCGACGCGCTCGACCTGACGCTCGATGACCATATCTACTTCAGCAAGGAAGCCTCCACCGGCGGGCGAGGTTTCGGCGGAGGAGGTTGCGGATGCAACTAGGAATCGCGAACGCCGCCCGCGGACGCATCGCGGCGGCGCTGCTGACGGCCACGAGTTCGCTACTCGGCGTCGCGCCTGGGGCGGCGGTCGCCCAGGAGGAGCCTAAGCTCTGGGAGTTCGACACGGCGCTCCTCTACTACAGCGAGAGCGACTCGCGCGTGAGCGACATCAGCGGCAGCGTGCAGGCGCGCCGCTCGCTGCGCAACGGCGGCCTCATCAGCTTCGGGCTCACGATCGACTCGCTGACGGGCGCATCACCGAGCGGTGCGCTCCGCACCAACGGCGTGCAGACGTTCACGTCGCCCTCGGGCAACAAGACGTACACGACGCCCGCGGGTTCCACGCCGCTCGATCCGACTTTCCTCGATACGCGCATCGCGCTGACGGCGAACTGGCGCACGAAGCCGACCCGCAAGGGCACGCTCGATGTGGGGCTCTCCGCGTCGAACGAGTACGACTATCTCCATCTCGGGCTCAGCGCGCGCTATGCCTATGACATAGGAGGGCGCAACGACACGATCTCGTTCGGTCTGAGCGTCGCCCAGGACTCGATCGATCCGGTGGGCGGGACTCCGATTCCGCTGAGCGCGATGCTCCTGCCCGGCGATCTTTCCAACCGCGCCGGCACCGACGACAAGACCGTGATCGACGCCCTGCTCGGCTATTCGCACGTCTTCGGGCGGCGAACGGTGGGGCAGTTCAATTACTCCTTCACGCGATCGAGCGGCTATCTCAACGATCCGTACAAGATCGTCAGCGTGCTCGACGGCGAGACCGGCGAGTTGGTGCCCGGTCCGGGCGACTTGGGGACGTATCTCTTCGAGTCGCGCCCCGATTCACGCACGCAGCACGCACTCTACGCCGAGGTGCGGCACAGTCTCGGCCGGGATGTCCTCGGAGCCTCGTACCGCATCGCGACGGACGACTGGGGCATCGACTCGCACACGGTGGACCTGCGCTATCGCTGGTTCTTCCGGCCGAGCTGGTATGTGCAGCCCCACGTCCGTTACTACATGCAGTCCGCCGCGGACTTCTACACGCTCTATCTCGTCGACGATCGAGCGCTGCCCCAGAACGCCTCCGCTGACTACCGGCTGGCGGAGTTCGATGCGATCACGGTGGGGGCAAAGATCGGCTTCCGGCCCGGCGGCAGCGGACGCGACGAGTGGGGACTGCGCTTCGAGTACTACACGCAGTCGGGAGTGAGCCCGCCCGCACGGGCACCCGGTCTTCCTGCCGGAGACGATCTCGTCCCGTCGGTCGATGCTCTCATCGTGCAGGCGTCGTACTCTTTCTGACGCATGCCCGCGGAACGCGAATCGCCACGCCTGGAGCGCAGCCCGCCCAACTGGGTGGGCCGCTTCCAGGCGATGGGCGGTCCTTGCGAGGTTCTCGTGCGCACCGCGGAGCGCGACGAGGCGCGC
>CAZPJJ010000488.1:0-3002 GCA_964586535.1 uncultured Acidobacteriota bacterium
ACATCGGGCTCGTCGTCGCGGCAATCGGCATCGCGGGATCCGGTCCCTACCGAACCGAGGCAATCTTCGCGAGTCTCGCGCCCGGCGACCGGATCGTCGTCGACGAGTACGCGATCACTTTCGGCGGACTCGACGTGCATCAGCACGCGACATACGACGCGATCGTCGCGCGCGTCGACGTGACGCTGCCGGGCAGCGGGCAGACCGTGCGGCTCGCTCCCGAGCGGCGGTTCTACACGCGCACGCAACAGGAAACCACCGAGGTTTCCGTGCTGCCGACGTGGTGGCCGGGGACGCTCCGCGAGAGCGCCCGTATCGGAGAGGACCTCTACGTCATCCTCGCCGCCTTCGAGGAGAACGGCCGAGCCAGCCTGCAGGTCCTCGTGCATCCGTTCATCAATTGGCTCTGGATCGGGGTCATCGTCATGCTTCTCGGCACGCTCTGGGCGTTCGGCGCCGTGTCGATGATGGGAAGGGCGAAAGCCCCGTGACCTCCCGGGCACTCGTCTTCGAGCGGGTCGCGAAGCGCTTCGGAGCGGTCGCGGCGCTACGCGACATCTCGCTCGCGATGGAAGCGGGCGAATCCGTGCTCGTCGTGGGACGCAACGGGGCGGGGAAGTCCACGCTCTTGCGTGTCGCGGCGGGGATCGCGCGACCCACCAGCGGAAGTGTCGTGGTCGCCGGCGGCAAGGCGAACGCCGCGCGAGCGCGCGTGGGGTATCTCGGCCACCGTGGTTTTCTGCACGACCACCTCACGGCGCGCGAGAACCTCGTGCTCGCCGCGCGGCTCTTCGATGTCGCCGACGCGAACGCGCGGGCGTCCCTGTGGCTCGATCGTGTGGGCTTGCGACGCGTTGCCGAGCGCGGCGTCCTGGGGTTCTCCCGCGGCATGCGTCAGCGCTTGGCGCTCGCTCGCGCGCTGCTCCACGACCCGGCGGTCGTGCTGCTGGACGAGCCCGAGAGCGGCCTCGACGTCGAGGGACGGGCCATGCTGGCCGAGACGCTGCGGGGGGTGCGCGCGCGTCACGCGACGCTCGTCGTCGTCTCGCATCGCCTCGACGACGCGCTCCCCATCGCGGACCGCGTCGTCGTGCTCGAGCGCGGAGTCGTGGTGGACGACCATCCCTCCGCCGCGTGGGATCGCATTGCCTGGGAAGGCGCCGCCGCTGCGAGGACCGCGTGAGCACGTGGCAACCGCTCGCGGCGATCGTCGTCGCGGATCTGCGCCGCGAAGCGCGAACCGGCGAGGCGCTCGTGCCGATGCTGGTCTTCGCGCTCGTCGTGCTCGTGGTCGCCGGCGTCGCGTTCAATCTGCCCGGGCTCGACGTGGCCGCGCGCCAGCGGCTCTTGCCCGGGATCGTCTGGATCGCGATCGCCTTCGGCATGCTCGTGGGGCAGGCGCGGCACCTGCTTGCCGACCGCGAGGACGAGCGTGGCGTGGGCTTGCTCGTCGCTCCGCTCGACCGCGGGCTCCTCTTCGCCGTCAAATGGATCGAAGGCATGGTGCTCGGTCTCGTGCTGGAGGCGGTGGTCCTGCCGCTCTCGGTCGTCTTCTTCGCGCTCGACGTCTCGCACTCTTGGACGCGCCTCGTGCTCGTGCTCGTCCCGTGCACGGCCGGGCTGGCGGCGCTGGGCACGCTGCTGGGTAGCGTCGTCGCGCGCCTCGGCCGGGGCGAGGCGCTGCTCGCGATTCTCGTCCTTCCCGCGGCGGTGCCGCTCTTGATCGCAGGAGTGGTCTCGACGACGCGCCTGCTGGAAGGAGCGACGCTCACGGAGTGCGCGCCCTGGCCCTCGGTTGCGGTCGGAGCCTCGATCGTCTACGCCGCGCTGGGCGCGCTGCTCTACGAAGCGGTGCTCGTCGAATGAAGGCCATCCTGCGCCATCCCGCGACCGCCGCCGCGCTCCTGTTCGCGGGGCTCGCCCTGCTCCTCCTGGGCGCGCTCGTCGTGCCGCCGACCGAGCGCACGATGGGCGACGTGCAGCGGATCTTCTATTTCCATGTCGGAGCGGCGACGCAGGCGGCGCTCGCGTACGTCGTGGCGGCGCTTGCCGGCGCGCTCTACCTGGCGCGACGCGAAGAGAAGTGGGACCGGCTCGGACGCGCCGCCGTCGAGACGGGTACGCTCTTCGCGACGATCGTGCTCGTCACGGGCCCGATCTGGGCGCGCTCGGCGTGGGGAACCTGGTGGACCTGGGAGCCGCGCCTGATGACGACGCTCATCGTGTGGCTCGTCTATCTCGGCGCGCTGGTCGTGCGCGGCATCGCGAGCGACCGCGAGCAGGCGGCGCGACTCGCCGCCGTGATCGCGATCGTCGGCGTCGTCAACTTGCCGATCGTCTACAAATCCGTCGACTGGTGGCGTGGGCACCATCCAATCGTTCTCGGACGCGAAGGCGGGCTCGCCCCCGGCATGCGCGAGGGTCTGCTTCTCGCCGTCGCCGGCGTGGCGATCGTTCACGGTGTGGTGGGAGCGCTGCGCCTGCGGCAGCTTCGGGCACGAGATGGTTTGGAGAGCGTCGAGCGCGCGCTCGACGAGAGGGAGGGCGTGCGGTGACGATCTCGTACCTCTTCTGGGGATTCCTCGCGGGAGCGGGCCTGCTCGCGGTCTACGTCGGTTTCATCGCGCGTGGAATCGGCGCGCTGGAGCGGCGGATCGAGCGCGTGGAGGACGAACTCCAGCGCGGGAAGTCGTCGTCTCGATGAATGCCCGGACAGCGAAAGCGGGCTCGGCGGGAGGGTCGCGCATGGCCTGGCCTGGTGCCCTGCGGGTCGTTCTTGCGGTGGGGGCGGCCGCGTTGGGCGCCGCGGTCGTGGTCGCGGCCTTTACGTCGACGCGGCCGGTCGTGATCGGTCTTTCGGGGCTTCTCTTCCTCGAACTCGCGGTGTTGATCGGGTTTGCGGGGCGCGCGGGGAGTCTCCCGATGCGCGTCGCGGGCGGGCTCTTTCTGGGAACGATGCTGGCGCTCGTGGCCGCGGCCGCGCTCTCGGTTTCGTAACCCAG
>CAZPJJ010000489.1:0-3000 GCA_964586535.1 uncultured Acidobacteriota bacterium
TGGAACTCCATGAGGATGCCGGTGACCACTCCCATCGCGAAGTTGATGAGGAAGAGCTTTCCCCAGAACTTGGCCATCCTCTTGTACATCTCGTCGCCGGTCTTCCAGTAGAGCGTCTCGACGAAGGCGACGTAGAGCGAGAGGCCGAGCGTGAGAGGGACGAAGAAGAAGTGGTAGACCGACGTGATACCGAACTGGAGTCGAGCCAGGAGAATCGTGTCCATCCGGGGTCTCCGTATCGTCGCGCCAGTATGGGCCGGCGGCGCGAGGCCGGATTATCGCTTTGTTCTGCCCACCTTGGCTAAACGGTTTTTTACGATGCGCCGGCCGCCGGTTCGGTGACAGTGGGGCGGCAAGATTTCTCGGTTCGGCGGGTTTGTCGCGGTCGCACGGCAGGCGTCGACAATGGACGCAACAAAACGAACTTTTCGAGAACTTACGAGGGACGAGCGGCTGGCCCCCGCTCAGACCGGGACGGTGGAAGTCGCCTCGAAGAGCAGGCTGCGCAGGCGCTCGGCCAGATCAGGGGGCGGCATCAGGAAGGCGAAGCCGACCGAAGGGCGCTCACCCGCGCGGAAGGGGGCACCGTGGCGGGCGGCGAGTGCCCCGATGGTCACCTCAGGGCCGCCATCGGGAAGGTAAAGAGTGAGCAGGACCGTCTCCCCGAGCGCGATCGGCTGCTCGAGCGCGACGAGCGCCCCGCCCGTGGCGAGATCGAGGGTCACACCGCTGATCCGCGTCCCGCCGGTGGCGACGACGCCGACGGGGATCTCGAAGGGGACGCGCTCGGCGCTGCGACGCTCGGGACGTCCAGGCTCGTGCGGTGGGGACGTCATGACGGGGGGGCTCCGTGGGTCGGGCTCCGGGGTACGGGGCGCGCCTTCGTGAAACGTGGCTCCCCGCCGACTCCGGGTCCACCCACGGTGCCTGGAAGATTGTGGTCGGGACGCAACCCCAGGCAGGCCCCGATCCCGGGCGCGAATCCGTGAGAACCGGCCATTTTCGTCGCGCTAGCGGGAGGAAAGGCGGGAAATGGGGAAACCGCGTGACGCGAGCCCCGGTCGCGCTGGGCGTCAGTCACGGCGCATCGACGTTCCGCGGCTGATCGGTGGCTGGCCGACTCGCGCCACTGGCGAGTCCACGCGGATTTCGCTCGGTGCGTCCCGATCCCGCACCACAATCTTCCGGTCAGCGTGGGACGGGCACGAGTTCGGCGGTGTCTACCCCTGCCGCCTCGAGCTTCTCGTACAAAGCCTCGAGCTCCTCCGGAGCGACCCGCTCCGCCCGCGCCATCACCCACACCCACCGTCCGCTCGGCGTTCCCACGGCCGTCAGCTCGTAGGCCTCGTCCACGAAGTACACGCGGTACGGGAAGCTCACGGGCCAGAAGAAGCTCACCCGCCACTCCGCGCGGCTCTCGGCGTTCGTGATGCGCGCGACGGCGTCGAAGCGGCGCAGCTTGCCGTCAGGGGCGCCGACGCGGCACTCGAAGATGTTGTCGATCTTGCCGTCCACGCGCAGGACGTAGCGCTCGAGGGAGGCATGGCACTGACGCTCCGCCCAGGTCGGCGTCGCGGCGATGACGTGCCAGTCGCCCATGAAGCGCTCGACATCGAGCGAGGCGATCGCCGGAATGCCGTCGGCGGGCTTGTTCTCCGCGGCGGCGGCGGGAGGGATCGCACCGGTGACGGCCGCGGCCACGAGCGCGATCGCACCCGCGCGAGCGAGGACCCCCGGCAGGATGCCGAGAAGGCGAGACCGTCGGCAACGAGAAATCGATGTGTTCATGACTGGAGTCTACGAAGGACGGTGATTCGCGCCACGGCCCGCGCCGTGTCTCGCCGCGTGTCCCGCGGCTGTCTCCGGACCATGTCCCGCGCGACGCCGCGGGGCGACAGCGCGCCGGGCCTCCGCTATGATCCCGCCCGTTCGCGAGGAGACCGAGCATGGATATCCGCACGTTCATCGACGAGCACTATCGGCATTTCAACGCGGCCGCGTTGAAGGACGCCACGCACGCCTACGAAGCGCATCTCGCCCGTGGTGGCAAGATGCTCGTGACGCTCGCCGGCGCGATGAGCACGGCCGAGCTGGGTCGCTCGCTGGCCGAGATGATCCGGCGCGACAAGGTGCACGCGATCTGCTGCACGGGCGCGAATCTCGAAGAGGACGTGTTCAATCTCGTCGCGCACGACTTCTACGCCCGCGTTCCCGACTGGCGCGAACTCGACGCCGCGGCCGAACAGGCGCTCTACGAGCGTCACATGAACCGCGTCACGGATACGTGCATTCCCGAAGAAGAGGCTTTCCGCCGCATCGAGCATTTCATCCTCGCGCGCTGGAAGGCCGCGGACGCCGCGGGCGAGCGCAAACACCCGCACCGTTTCTTCTACGACATGCTGCTCTCGGGAGAGCTCGAGTCGAGTTATCAGATTCCTCCGGAGAACTCCTGGCTGCTCGCGGCTGCGAAGAAGAACCTGCCGATCTGGGTCCCGGGCTGGGAGGATTCGACGCTCGGCAACATCTTCGCCGCGCGCTGCATCGAGGGCGAGGTGAAGGATCCGCGCACGATCAAGGGCGGCATCGAGTACATGATGGATCTCGCGGAGTGGTATACGGCGCAACCGACGTCGATCGGTTTTTTCCAGATCGGCGGCGGGATCGCCGGCGACTTCCCGATCTGCGTGGTGCCGATGATCCATCAGGATCTCGAGCGCGACGTTCCGCTCTGGGGCTACTTCTGCCAGATCAGCGACTCGACGCCGAGTTATGGCTCGTACAGCGGCGCGTTTCCGACCGAGAAGATCACCTGGGGCAAGCTGGGCGTCGATACGCCGCGCTTCGTGATCGAATCGGACGCGACGATCGTCGCTCCGCTGATCTTCGGCTACTTGCTGGGCTGGTAGGCGGAACGTCCGCTGATGACGGCGCGCGAGCGGCTTCCGGCGGGACTTCCGTGGGGGCTGAAGCTCGCGTTCACGGGATTCATGGCGGTGTGGG
>CAZPJJ010000490.1:0-2984 GCA_964586535.1 uncultured Acidobacteriota bacterium
GGGCGGCTTCATCGACAACTTGCAGAACGCGACCACGGTGATCTCCACCGCCGCCAACTGCAGCGAGAGTGCCTACGAGGCCGACGAACAGGACGACTGCGGCGGCGGCGTCTGGGTGAAGTACGGCGAGTGGAACTACTGGTGGATGTCCGCGATGCGCGGCCACAAACCGTGGCCTGGCGAGCAACCCGTCGATGCAGACACGGACGACGACGGCAAGGTCTCCTTCCAGGAGGCGCACAACTACGCGCTCGCCAACGACAACCGGAACGAGCATCCGCAGTGGTCCGACCTGGGTGGCATCGGCGACGAGCTCTCGCTCGTGACGACCTGGGACGGCGTCCATCTCGCGCACCTGTCTCACGCGCTCGACGACGCGAGCGGCGGCAACGGCGACGGCATCGCCGACGCCGGCGAGTCGCACGTCATGCGCGTCACGCTCGAGAATCTCGGCGAAGACGACGCCTTGGGCGTCTCGGGCACGCTCGTCTCGGAGAGCCCCTATGCCACGGTCGAGGACGCTTCGGCGCTCTTCCCCGACATCGCACGGCAGGGCGGCGTGGGCGAGTCGCTCGCGGATCACTTCATGTGGCGCTCGGCGGCGGCAACGCCGGATGCGACCGATGTCACGCTGCGCCTCGACTGGACGGCGAACGGGGGCGCCGACGTGGGCTCGACGCGCTTCTTCGAGCGAGTCGTGCGCGTCATCCTCGTGACGCAGCAGACCGCGCCAGACGATGTCGATGGTGGCGACGGTGACGGCACCGCGGAGGCCGGCGAGACGCTCGCGCTCGCCGTGACGCTGCGCAACAAGGGCCACGCCGAGGCGAGGCAAGTCACGGGGCGGCTCTCGTCGTGCTCGGCGGGCGCCACGATCCTGGACGATCGCGCCGAGTTCGAGAACATCCCCGGTCCGGGGTCGGGCCGCTCGCTCGCCCCGCATTTCTCCATCTCCCTCGCGCCCGATGTCCCAGATCGCACCTGGATCGAATGCAGCCTCGACGTCGAAGCCGCCGACGGCTACGCCTTCGAGCTGCCGGTGCGCTTCATCGTCGGCTCGCGCGGCTCCGTGCTGCTCGTCGACGATGGCGACACCGCGAACGCGGACTTGCTCGCCGAAGAGATTTCCGCGCTGGGCTTCGCCGTGGTGCGAGAGACTGCCGCCGAGACGAGCGCGGAAACCTGGCTCGGCTACAGCGCGCTCGCGTGGGCCGCGGGATCGAACGTCGATCCTGTCGCCGCGTCACGGCGCACCGAACTCGAGAGCTTCGTCATCGACGGAGGCCGCTTGCTGATCGAAGGCGGCGAACTCGGGCTCGAACATCGCTACAACACGAGCTTCCGCGAGCGCGTGCTGCACATGGCGAGCTGGGTCGCGCACGGCGGCGGCGGACTCACCGTCGCCGACGACGATCATCCGCTGGCGACCGTGCCCACGGTCCTCGAGCCGCTCATCGCGATCAGCGCCTCGGGCAATGCCGATCACGACGCGGTGACGCCCCTCGCGGACGCCCGCACCGCGCTGGCATGGGAAACGCGGCCCGCGAACGCCTCGATGATCGCCTTCGACGACGACGCGCTCGAAGGCAACGGCGGCCAGATCGTCGCGCTCTTCGCGCGCACCAGCGCCATCGACGACACCGGTGGCCAAAGGCGCGCGCTCCTCGACGACGCCCTTGAATGGCTGCTCGGCAACGATCTGCCCTATCTCGTCGCCACCGGCCTGCGCATCGACGACACGGTGCGCGGTAACGGCGACGGTATCGCCGACCCAGGCGAAACCGTGGCGGTCGTGATCGCGCTCGGCAATCGCGGATCGGGCGAGGCGACCGGCACATGGTCGCGCGCCACACTCGACCGCTCCGAAGACGCCGCATTCACTGACAACTATGCGCTTTGGCCGAGCATCGGCAGCGGTGCCTCCGCCGAGAGCCTCGCTCCGCACACGATGATCCGCATCGCCGACGGCGCGTCGTGCGGCACGCCGATCGACCTCACGCTGGCCCTGCGAACGGAAGAGGGCTTCCGCGCGTCACGCGTCGTCTCGTTCAAGATCGGGACCGGAGGTGGGCTCCACTCGACCTACGCATGGCCCTCGGAGGCGCAGCAGATTCCCAACCCGGGCATTCTCGACGCAAGGATCGAGGTACCCGACGGCTTCGTCGTCGGCGACGTGAACTGCCACGTCGATGCGTCGCATTCTTCGATCAGCCTGATCAAGATCATTCTCGAATCGCCGCTGGGAACGCGGGTGACCCTCCACGACCGGACCGGAACGGGTACTCATCTGAACGCGACCTACGATACGAATCGTCTACCCGACGGTCCCGGTTCGATGTCCGACTTCGACGGCGAGGTCGGGACGGGCACCTGGCATCTCTACGTGAACGACATGAAGACCGACATGATGGTCGGCGCGCTCAACGCGTGGTCGCTCATCTTCGACACCGCCGACCTCTGCCACGGAATGACCTGCTCCGACGCGGTGCCCGGCGCGGTCGGTCCGTCGCTCGAACTCGAAAAGCTTGGCGGCACCGACGTGAGATTCACCTGGGAGGGCGTGCCCGGTGCCGACGGCTACGTCGTTTGGCGCTCTCGCGATCCGCGGCTGCTCGACGCCGAGTGCGCGGCTCACGCGGAAGGCTCGCAGACGTCCTGCGAAGAGCACGGCTTGCCGCAGGACGGCGAGATGTACTTCTACGTCGTGCGCGCCGAGAACGAATGCGGGGACGAGGGACCCTGACACGGACCCCAGCCCGCATGAACACACCTCGTGAAGGGTGGATCTTCGCCGGAAGCTTCGCCCCGCTTTCTCCCATCTCGGCCACCGGCATCCCTCCGCGGCACCGCTCGCGCACGCGCGCCAGCCGCCCGTCGGTCGTCACCCGCGCGTGTTGGCAAACGGGGCCCTTACGGCGGATCGTCTGGCCGTTTGCCGCGCGCGACGGGGTGCGGCTCGAGGAGGGTTGGCGATGCGACTTTTC
>CAZPJJ010000491.1:0-2978 GCA_964586535.1 uncultured Acidobacteriota bacterium
CGAAGACCAGAGGCCCGACGAGCCCGCTGCCGAGCGCGACGAAGAGCCCCGCCGCGATGATCGCGTGCGGATCGAAGCGCAGCGCCGCGCGCGCGGCGTTGGCACCGTGCGCGAGCGCGTAGAGCGCAAAACCGCTCGCGACGAGAAGCCCGCCGATGAACCCCCCGCCGGGCTCGTTGTGCCCGCGGAAGAGCATGAAGAGCGAGAAGAACGCGAGCAGCGGCAGCAGGAACCGAGCGGTCGCGCCGAGGATCAGCGAGTTCATCGCGCGTCCTCGCCGTGGCGCCCTTTTGGCCGCAAGAGCGCGTACGCGCCGATCGCCGCCACGGCGACGACCGTGATCTCGCCGAGCGTGTCGAGCGCGCGGAAGTCGACGAGGATCACGTTGACCACGTTGCGGCCGTTCGCCTCGGAAACGCTCGCTTGTGCGAAGTACTCCGCGAGCGGCGACGCGCCGCCGATCGTCGTCCCCGCGAGCACGAGCCCCGTCACCACCGCTCCGCCCGCGACCGCGATTGCGAGGTCGCGCAGCCGCGTGCCCGGCCGCGAGCGGTTGGCGAAGGGCGGCAGGTGGTGGAAGACGAGCACGAAGAGAATCACCGTCAGCGTGTCGACCATGATCTGCGTGAGCGCGAGGTCGGGCGCGCCATAGAGCGCGAAGAAGATCGAGACACCGAGGCCGGTCACACCGAGCGAGGCGACGGCCGTGAGACGCGAGCGCGCCACGGCCGCGAAGATCGCGCCCGCGAGCGTCAGGAGCGCGACCACGACATCCGGAAAGTGCGGCGCCGGCCCGAAGTCGAGCGCGCTCTCGCCGAGCGCGCGCCAAGTGGGTACGGCCGCGAGCGCCGTCGCGGCGAGTGCCGTGACGATCACGTAGCGGCGCAGATAGCCGCTTTGCACCGCGCTCGTCAGGCTCTTCGCGCCCGCCGCGAGCCCGGCGAGCCCGGCCTCGAAGCCGCGCGTGGGCCAGAAGCGGGCCGCGACCTGGGCGACGGCGACCGCCCCCGCGAGCCGCGGCTTCAGCACGCGGTAGAGCGCGAAGCCGAGCGCGAGCGTCAGCCCCGAGAGCAAGAGGACGAGCAGCGCCTCGGGGTTGACGCCGTGCCAGAGCTTGAGCGTCATCGCGAGCGGCTCGCCGGCGATCGCCGAGGCCATCGCGGTGCCGAGCGCCGTGTCGAAGACGCCGGGAAAGATCCCGATGAAGAGGCTCGCGGTCGCGAGCGCAAGCGGCCCCGCGATCATCGAGAAAGGCGCCTCGTGGGGCATCTTCGGCGTGTCCAGGCGGCGGCCGTAGAAAGGCCGCACGCCCGCGAGCAGCGCCGCCGCGACGAGCGCGATATTGGCGACGACCGCCGCGACGACGAACGACGTGCTCAGCGTATCCACGTCGAGCTTCGCCTTGTAGAGCAGTTCTTTGCCGACGAAGCCGAACATCGGCGGCGCACCCGCCTGGCTGAGCGCCGCGACGATGCCCGCCGCCGCCGTGAAGGGCATCAGCCGCGCGAGACCGCCGAGCGCGTGCAGGTCGCGCGTGCCCGTCTCGTGGTCGAGGTTGCCCGCGACCATGAAGAGCGCCGCCTTGTAGAGCGCGTGCGCGACGAGGAAGACGACCGCCGCCTTGATCGCCAGGGGCGTGCCGGCGCCGAGCAGCATCGTGAGGATGCCGAGCACCGAGAGCGTCGTGTACGCGAGGATCTTCTTGAGATCCGACTGGCCCAGCGCGAGTGCGGCGCCGACGAGCATCGTCACGACGCCGAAAGGCGTGACGACGGCCTGCCAGAGCGTCGTCCCGCCGAGAACCGGATGGAGGAGTGCGAGCAGGAACACGCCCGCCTTCACCATCGTCGCCGAGTGCAGGTACGCCGAGACCGGCGTGGGCGCAGCCATCGCCGCGGGCAGCCAGAAGTGGAAGGGCACCTGCGCCGACTTCGTGACCGCCCCGAGCACCACCAGCAGCAGGATCGCCGGGTAGAGTGCGTGCGAGGTGATGTCCACCGAGGCGAGCGCGCGGGCGCTCAGCGCTTCGGCCGGGGCGAGCCCGAGGCTGGCGCCCGCGATCCCGAGCAAGACGATCCCCGCGAGCAGCGCGAGCCCGCCGCCGCCCGTCACGACGAGCGCCTTGAGCGCGGAGCGACGCGCGCTCTCGCTCGCGTGGTCGAAGCCAATGAGCAGATACGAAGTGACGCTCGTCAGTTCCCAGAACACGAAGAGCGCGACGAGGTTGTCCGAGAGCACGACGCCCTGCATCGCGCCCATGAAGAGCAGCAGATAGGAGAAGAAGCGCCTTTCGCGCGGGTGCCCCTTCATGTAGCCCGACGCGTAGAGCACGACGAGCGCGCCGATGCTCCCCACGAGCAGCGCGAAGGTCGCCGAGAGGCCGTCCACGGCGAAGCTCAGTTCGACGCCCAGAGCGGGCAACCACGCGAGGCGCTCCTCGTGGACGACGCCCGCGGCGAGCGGCAGATGTCGCGCGACCGGCACGAGCGAGAGGAGCGTCAGTCCCGCGAGCACCCACCCCGCCGCGCGCCGCTCCGCACGCATGAGCGCTGGCGCGAGGAGTGCGAGCAGGAAGGGCGTGAACACCGTCGCGAGCATCGGTTTCCTCGGCGATGGAGCCCTGGGGGCGGGTCTTCGACGTCTTCGGTTGAATCGCCTCCGATTAGAACCTCAGTCGAAGATTAAGGCAAACAGTAACCGAGCGCGCATTGATTCGACTAGGGTTCATTGACAACGGGACGCACGAAGGCCCTGGAAAGGAGCGATGCCACTCTTGAGGGGAGGTAATGGGGTGGGCGACGGGGTTTGAACCCGCGACATCCTGATCCACAGTCAGGGACTCTACCGCTGAGCTACGCCCACCATCTGACCCGAAACCGACCCGCGAACCCGCCGTCAACCGGCCTGCCGCCTACCGAGGCATCGTGGCGCGCCTGGCAGGATTCGAACCTGCGACCGCCGGTTTAGAAGACCGATGC
>CAZPJJ010000492.1:0-2966 GCA_964586535.1 uncultured Acidobacteriota bacterium
GCTCTCGTTGCCGCAGACCTCGAGCTCGATGCCGGCGTCGTGGGTGACGACGTAGCGGCTGAGCACGTAGTCGCGCTCGGGGCCTTGAAAGAGAAAAATCGAAGAATTGTCGAGCGCCCCCGGCGCGACGCGCATCGGCGGGATGTAGCGGCGCCAGACATACTCGACGACGTCGCCGGGCTCGAGTCCGGGCAAGCTGAAGGGCGGACGCGAAGGCAGCGCGACGTCGACCGTGCGGCCGTCTTTCTTGTGGATCCGCACGCCTTCGACGAGCGCGCCGGGCTGCACGGGCACGTCGCTCTCGGCCTCGACGCCGTCGAGCGTGTAGATCGCGTGCACGCCCTGGTAGACCTCGGTCTGGCCGCCGCGCGCGTCGACGTGGACGACGGCGACGTCCGAGAGCAGCGCGGAGTCGACGCCTTTCGGCGCCTCGCCGGCCGCGCGGACGAGTTCGTCCACGTCGGCGAGCCAGCCTCCGCCGAGCGTCTCGCCAGCGCGCACTTCGAGCGTTGCACGCACGTCGAGTCTGCTCGGGTCGAGCGCGAGCGTGCGCCGCAGTTCTTCCTCGGCGTCGGCATCGCGGCCCAGCGCCGCGAGCACCGCGGCGCGGCGCTCGGCGATGAGCGGCTCGTAGGGATGCAGCTCGCGCAGGCGGTCGAGCGCGGCGAGCGCTTCGTCGAGGCGCCCCGCGTCGGCGAGCAGCCGCGCGCGGCCGAGCCGCGGCAAGAGCGAGCCCGGCCGGCGTGCGATCACGGCGTCCCACGCGGCGAGCGCTTCGTCGACGCGGCCCGTCGCCGAGAGCGCCTCGGCCCAGTCGGTGTCGTAAGGATCGCGCTCCGCCCGCTCGCGCAGCGCGCGCTCGAGCTCGGCGATGCCGTCGGTCTGGCGGAGCACGGCGATCTCGGCTTCGAGCAGGTCGAGCCGTCCCGGCGCCGCCTCGCGGGCGCGCGCGATCAGCCGGCGGCTCTGCCACGCGAAGCCGCGCCGTCCGGCGAGGCGCGCTTGCAGGTAGAGCGCGTCGGGATCGGCGGGCATCTCGTCGAGCACGCGCGCCGCGAGCTCCCAGGCCTCGCTCGCGCGTCCCGCGGATTCATCGATCTGCGCCGTGTGCAGGTGCGCGTGGACGAGCCGCGGATCGATCTCGAGCGCGCGATCGAAATATTGGCGCGCGCGGGAAAGATCCTCGGCGGCGGAAGCTCCGGTGCTCGCGTTCTTCGCGTGCTCGCCCAGCAGATAGGCGATCAGCGCCGCGCGCGGATGCGCCTCGTAGATCGTCTCGAGGATGCGTCCGCTCTCGCGGTCGAGATCGCGGCCGCGCAGCCACCACGCCGCGGCGATCGCGCGCGCGGGGTCGTCGCGGAGCACGGTGATGTCGGTGGCGTCGAAAGCGACGGGGGCCGCCTGCGCTCGCGAGGCCGCGAGCGGCACTTCGTCGCGCACGGGCTCGGCGCTCACGGTTCCGGCGCGGCCTCCCGCCGGCGCCTCGACGCTGGCGCTGACCGTCGCCCACGGGCGCTCGTTGGGCAGCTTGACCAGCAGCCGGTGGCGCCCCGCGTCGAGTTCGACGAGAGCGGCGAGCGCGAGCGGCGGATGCGCGGTGGTCAGGTCGCGATCGAGCACGAGCGTGCCGTCGAGGTAGGCTCGATACGGCTGCGGCGAACTGATGCGCAGGCGGATCGTCGTCGCCTCGCTCGCGACGAGATCCGCCACGAGGTAGACGACGCCCGCGCTCGGGATCTGCGGCAGGACGACCGCGCGCCCGTCGGGAAAGACCGTGTCCATGCGCACCGTCGGCTCGCGCGAAGGACCGAGCGCTGCGCCTTTGGGCGAGAGGTCGCCGGCTTCGGGCGGATGCGGCCGCGACATGTCGATCGTCGGAAATCGCCCGTAGGGGCCGAGGATCGTCCACGGCCGCACGCGACCCGAGTGCTCGTCGAAGAGCGCGAGCGCGCGGTCCATCTGGCCCATGCGCACGAGCGTCTCGCCGGCCGCGAGCGTCGCGACCGAGCGCACCTCCGGATCGACGGCGGGGACCTCTCCCGTGGCGATCCGCAAGAAAGCGTCGACGACGGACGCGCCGCCGTCGCCGGTGCGCGGCGCGAGCGTGGCGAGCCGCGAGAACGCGCCCGCGGCCACGGCGTCGGGAACGCCGGCCTTCAAGGCGCGCGCGAGCGTCGCCGCGGCGCCGTCGGCATCGCCGCGCGCCTCGAGCAGCGCCGCCAGCAAGATCGCCGTCTCGACGTCGCCCTCGTTCGCGCCCGCGCGCGCGGCGAGCGCTTCCTCGGCGTCGGCGTGGCGCCCTTCGAGCAGCGCCAGGTGCGCGGGATCCGTCGGCGCGGCGAGCAGGGTGCCGGGCAGCGCCGCCGCTGTCGCGAGCGCGATCGCGAGCGCGAACGCGGCGCGCTTCGCGGGGGAGGGCATCACGCGCGTCACGCTCATCACGGCTCCTTCCTCAGCACGATCTTCTGATCGACCATCTGCCGCGCGCGCTGGAGCGCCGACGAGAGTTCCGCGAAGCGATCGACGCCGACGTCGCCGCCCGTGAAGCGCAGCGCGAGCAGGACGCGCGCGCCGCGCCGCGTCGGCTCGAAGCTCAGCGACATCGTCAGCCACGGCGTCTCCACCCGCGCCGGAATCGGCGCTTCCGCGATCGTCCAGCCATCGGGGACGACGATCTCGGCTTCGATCTCGTGCGCGAAGGGCATGGGCAGCGCCATCGGCACCGTGCGCCCTTCGGCGGGTTGATCGATCGGCACCGCGGGCAGCCCGAACGCGAGCGGGATCGCCATGCGGTCGCCGTCGGCGAGCCCGAAGCGCGGCAGCTCGGCGCGGTAGTCGTAGCGGACGAGCGCGTCGTCGAGACCGACTTCGCCGAACGTGGCGTCGAGCACGAGGGCGTCGGGCCACACCTGGCGCAGCTTGTTGGAGAGCACGCGAGTGGGACGCTCGGTGCGGCGGAAGAAATA
>CAZPJJ010000493.1:0-2965 GCA_964586535.1 uncultured Acidobacteriota bacterium
CCCCGTCTCGCACTCGCGCTCCAAGGATCTCTTCGCGGCGCTTCGCGCGCCGGGCCTCCCCACGGTCGAGTACGAGCCGATCGACGTGGCGCCCGGCCTGCTGCCGAGCTACCTCGACCGGCTGCGTGGAGGCGAGTGGTGCGCGGCCAACGTCACGGTCCCGCACAAGCTCGACGCGGCGTCGCTCTGCGACGAACTCGACCCCCGCGCCGTGGCGGCGGGAGCGGTCAACGCGCTCCTCGTCACCCAGGACGGGCGCCTGCGCGGCACGAACACGGATGGGGACGGTTTCATCGACGGACTCGCGGCGCACGGAGTCGGCAACGGCTCGGGGCCGCGTTTCAGGAGCGCGGTCGTTCTGGGCAGCGGCGGTGCCGCGCGCGGAGTCGCGGCCGCCCTCGCCGCACGCGGGACACGGCCCTACGTCGTGGCCCGCGAGCCCACGCGAGTCGATCCCGAACTCGCGGGGTTGGCGCGCGGAATCTGGTCGTGGACGATGCCTGGGCTTTCCGAGGCGGTTCGAGCGACCGACCTGATCGTGCACACGACGCCGCTCGGCACGGCGCCCGACGTCGCCCGCATGGTGCCGCTGGCCGCTGCCGCGCTCGGCGCGGGACAAACCGTGGTCGACCTGGTCTACAACCCTTGGCAGACGCGCTTTCTCTCGATGGCGCGGGCGCAGGGGGCGCTCGGGTTGAACGGCTGGCCGATGCTCGTCCACCAAGCTGCGCATGCGCTGGAGTTCTGGATGGGGCCGGGGCTTCGAGACGCGATCGTCGAAGCGGCCGGACGGGTGGAGACGCGGGATCCGCGGCGCGGCGACGATTGAAGCGATCGACGGACGACGGCCCGAACCGGCGCTATGTTGACAGGGTGTGACCGCACGGGAGGTCTCTGTGCCGATTCTGCGAATGCTCACGGCGGGCGAATCCCATGGGGCGATGCTGCTCGGGATTCTCGACGGCCTGCCCGCCGGCCTTCCTCTTCGCGAGAGCGACCTCGCCCCTCGCATGCGTCGCCGCCAGGGCGGCTACGGACGCGGCAAGCGCATGTCCATCGAAGCCGACGAGGCGCGCATCGTTGCGGGCACTTGGAAAGACGTGACGACCGGAGCGCCGCTCGGCGTCGTTGTCGAGAATCGGTCGAACAGGCAGGGACGAACCCAGGTTCGCAAGACCGAGCCCCGGCCGGGACACGCCGATCTCGCGGGAGTGCTGAAGTACGGTTTCGATGACGCCAACCCGGTGATCGAGCGCGCATCGGCGCGCGAGACTGCTATGCGCACCGCTCTGGGTGCGGCCGCCTGCCACCTTCTCGAGGCGCTGGGAGTGGCGCTCACGGCGCACGTGACCGCGATGGGCGGGGTCATGGCGCCTCCTTTCGATGCTTCGCTGGGTCCCGAAAAGCTCGTGCGCGCGCGGGATGCCTCGGACGTCGCGTGCATCGACCAAGCGACGAGTGCCGCCATCGTCGCGCGCGTCGACGAGGCCCGCGAACGCGGTGAGAGCCTGGGAGGAGAGCTCGAGCTGGTCGTCTGGAACCTCCCGGCCGGCCTCGGCTCCTACACGCAGTGGGATCGCCGACTCGACGCGCGCCTCTCGCTCGCCCTCGCGTCGATTCCCTCCGCGAAAGGCGTGCGCATCGGCGATGCCGAGGCTCTCGCAGCGTCGTTCGGGCGCTCGGCGCACGACGCGATCGTTCGCAAAGGAGAAGGACTGGGACGTGCCAGCAACCGCGCCGGCGGCCTCGAGGGCGGTGTGACGAACGGCGAGCCGCTCGTCGCGCGAGTGACGTTGAAGCCGATCCCGACGCAACGCAAACCGCTGCCAACGGTCGATCTCGATTCGGGCGAGGAGATCGACGGACGCTACATCCGCTCGGATGTCGCCGTCGTCCCCGCGGCGGCCGTCATCACGGAGGCGCTGGCGGGCGTCGTCCTCGCCGACGCGATGCTCGAGAAGTTCGGCGCGGACCGGCTCGACGATCTCCTCGCCGCGCTCGAAGCGCACCGCGCGCGCATGCCGCGCTGGTCCGAGCCGCGATGAGCCGCCCACCGCGCCCGCTCGCGCTCGTCGGCCCGATGGGATCGGGAAAGTCCGCCGTAGGCCGAACCCTCGCGCGGTCGCTGGGCTTCCGCTTCCTCGATCTCGACGCGATCGTCGAGGACCGCGAGGGGCGCACGGTTCCCGAGCTCTTTGCGCACGGCGAGAGCCGCTTTCGAAGTGCGGAAGCCGAGGCCTTCGCGGCGATTCTCGACGCCGAACGCGGCGCCGATTTCGTGCTCGCCCTCGGTGGAGGTGCGTTCGAGTCCTCGGCAATCCGCGACGCATCGCCCGATCGCCTCACGGTCGTGCACCTCGATGCGGATCCGCGGGCCCTCGCCGCGCGGCTCGCGGGCGGCGAGGTGGCCCGGCGACCGCTGCTCGCCGAGGCCGAGAACGTTCTCGCGCGGCTCGCTGAGATGCGCGAGCGGCGCGCGGGGGGCTACGCGCGCGCCGACATCTCCGTCGATACGACCGAATTCGACGTCGAGGCGGCCGCCCTTGCGGTCCTCCGCCGGCTCTATGGACCCCTCAAGGGGCCGTGGAGCGAGCCGCCCGCCGTCATCGGGTCGCCCCAGGGCGGCGCAGCCGGCCTCGTCACCATCGGGCGTGGTGCGCTTCCCGAGCTCCCGAACCGCCGCGCGGTCGCTCTCGTGGACGCGTCGCTGCCCGCGTTGCAGCGTGAGCCCGTGCTCGAAGCGCTTCGGCTCGCGTGTGCCTCCGGCCTCGTCGTCATGGAGCGCGAAGGCGGCGAAGGGTGCAAGACCGCCTCTTCCCTCGAACAAGCTTGGAACGATCTGCTCGTGGCGGGTGTCGATCGGGATGCCGAGATGTGGGTGCTCGGCGGCGGGACGATCACCGACCTCGGCGGCTTCGTCGCGCACACCTACAAGCGCGGACTCGCGCTGCGTTTGCTGCCGACC
>CAZPJJ010000494.1:0-2958 GCA_964586535.1 uncultured Acidobacteriota bacterium
AGCTCGCGGGGCAGGAGCGCCGCGCCGCCTTCGTTCGCCTCGGGCGAAGTCGTGAGGAACTCGGCACCGCGCAGGAGGAGCGCGCGGCCGTCCGTTCGCTCGTCTTCGGCGAGGGTCGCGATCGTGGGTCGCAGGTCTTGGGGCCAGACGACCCCCGATTCCGCGCCAAACACAGCCGCGGCCGCGGCCAGGAGCAGGATCGCGAGAGCGGCGAGACGACGGCTGCTAAGCACGAGAGGTGTCATGGGGCGACCTCGTGCCCACCCGCGCGGGTGGCACGTAACCGAGTTCGGGCTTGGAGTTTTATACCCTCAGCCCTGCCAGTCGACACCCCCCAGCGATCCACCCCACCCCGTCCCGGCACCAAGTCGGGGAACGATCCGAGGCCAGGGACGTGCGCGAATGCGCTCCGCACCCGATGATCGTTTCGCCTTGCGAGCAGACTGCTGAGCGACCGGGACGGGGCGGAACGCCCCGGCCGCCTTACGAACGAGCCGGACCGGGAGGTCTCGACCGCGTTCTACCGGTGCCCGCGGCATCGGAACTGATGGGGGTCCACTCCGTTCCGCCCGCCGCGGCGCCCAGCGCAGATGTTTCACCCCGGTGAGAACCTGCACGGCTCTTTGACCGTGCGCCGAAGTGCATGAAAGGGTCGAATACGGCGCGACACCGGGATACGCAAGAAAATCGCACGACCTTTGCTGGTTGAAATCGTCGCTGGCTCACCGGACCATTTCGCAGCCTTTTGTGCTGGTTCACCGATGGAGACGCCGATGCCCCCCCTCGATCACTTCTCGCCGATTCCCGACATTCGAACCCTCTCCGCCGCGGATTTCCATCTGCCGGCGGATTTCGCCCGGCTTCACGACCTCGCTTACAACCTTTGGTGGAGCTGGACCCCGGAGGCCAAGATGCTCTTCTCGAGCATCCACCCCTCGCTCTGGGCGCGGTATCGCAATCCCATCGAAATGCTCGCCGCCGTTGAACCGCAGCACTGGGAATCGCTCATGGTCTCCGAGGCGTTCCAGGCCTCGTATGCGCGCGTCGTGGCCAATTTCGACCGCTACATGACACACCCCGAGAACTGGTGGTTCCATCGCACGTTCAAGGGCTTCGATCGCGATCCGATTGCCTATCTCTCCACCGAGTACGGCCTTCACGAGACGCTCGGCATCTACTCGGGCGGTCTCGGCGTGCTCTCCGGTGATCACTGCAAAGCGGCCTCGGACCTCGGCATTCCCTTCATCGGCTGCGGCCTGCTCTACCGGCGCGGGTACTTCCGCCAGACGATCGACGCGGAAGGACGCCAGCAGCACTTCTACCCGGACTTCGATCTGACGCGCCTCCCCGTGATGGCCGTCCTCGCGCCCAACGGCCGGCCGCTCACCGTACGCGTGCCGTTGCTCGATCGCGAGGTGCATCTTGCGGTCTACAAGTGCCAAGTGGGTCGCGTGCCGGTCCTGCTGCTCGACTCCGACCTGCCCCAGAACGAGGTCCAAGATCGGCCGATCACGCACATCCTCTACGTGCGCGGCCGCGAGATGCGCTTCTGCCAAGAGATGGTCCTCGGCGTCGGTGCGGTGCGCGCGCTCCGCGCGCTGGGCATCAAGCCGTCGGTGTGGCACCTCAACGAGGGCCACTGCGCGATGATGACGCTCGACCTACTGCAGGAGGAGATCGCCGACGGCGAGCGCCTCCCGCGCGCGGTCGAGAAGCTCCGCCGCTCGATCGCGTTCACGACGCACACGCCCGTGCCCGCGGGCAACGAGACCTTCGACGCCGACATCGCACGGCTTTATCTCGGCTCGTGGGCCGTGCGCATGGGGGTGTCCGTCAACGACCTCATCGCGCTCGGCCGCGCCAACCCAGGCAACGACCGCGAGCCCTTCAACCTGACCATCCTCGCGCTCAAGCTTTCGTCATTCAGAAACGGCGTCAGCGCGAAGCACGGCGAGGTCAGCCGCGCGATGTGGCGCGAACTCTTCGGCGGTCAAGAGCCGCCGATCACGTCGATCACGAACGGTATCCACGTCGAAACCTGGCTCGGCCTCGAGATGACGGACCTCTTCGACCGCTGCATCGGCGCCGAATGGGAAGAAACTTCGCGCGACGCCGACAAGTGGCGCACGTCGTGCGCGCGGCTCTCGCTCGCGGACGTCTGGAGCGCGCACGTCGCGCAGAAGCGGCGCCTCGTGCGCACCGCCCGCGAGAATCTCGTTCGCATGCTCGCCCGTCACGGCTCGTCGCCCCGCGAACTTTCGGCGGTGGGCGGCGCTCTCGATCCGCGCGCACTCACGATCGGCTTTGCGCGCCGCTTCGCCACCTATAAGCGCGCGGGCCTGCTCTTCCGCGATCTCGGACGCTTGCGCCGCCTTCTCGCCAATCCCGAGCGCCCCGTGCAGTTCGTCTTCGCGGGCAAGGCGCATCCCGCCGACCTTCCGGGACAGGATCTGATCTCGCAGATCTTCCGACTCTCGCAGGCCGAGGAGTTTCGCGGGCGCGTCGTCTTCCTCGAGGACTACGACATGCTCATCGGTCGCCTCATGGTGCAGGGCGTGGACGTCTGGATGAACAACCCGCGCCGTCCGCTCGAGGCTTCGGGCACCTCCGGGCAGAAGGCCGCCGCCAACGGCGTGCTCAATCTCTCGGTGCAGGACGGCTGGTGGATCGAGGGCTACACGCCGGAGGTGGGTTGGTCGATCGGCCGCGCCGAGCCGCTTGCGGACCAGGAAGCCCAGGATCATGAGGACGCGGCGTCGATCTTCGACCTGCTCGAGCGTGAGATCGTTCCGATGTACTTCGATCGCGACGAACACGGCGTCCCGCTCGCGTGGGCGACGCGCCAACTCGCATCGATCCGCGAGTTGCTCCCCAAGTACAGCTGCAGCCGCATGGTGCGCGAGTACGCCGAGCGCGCCTACGTGCCGCTCGCGCTCGGAACGCTCGACGAGAAGGCGA
>CAZPJJ010000495.1:0-2954 GCA_964586535.1 uncultured Acidobacteriota bacterium
CCGATCATCAACAGCGAAGCGACGCGAGTGACACACGCCACGACCGACGTGCTCGTCGACGTCACGGGTCTCGCCGATCGCCATATCGAGCGGGCGCTCGCGATCGTCGTCGCGTCCCTGCTCGAGACCTGCCCCGATGCCGTCGCCCGCACGGTGACGGTTCGCTACGGAGCCGATGAGCGCGTGACTCCCGACCTCGAGCCGCAGGCGGTGACCCTCGATCCCGTCGCCGCGGGGCGGCTCATCGGCGTGCCGTGGACCAAGGGCGAAGCCGCGACGCTCCTGCGCCGCATGCGTCACGATGTCGACGTCGTCGACGATCTGCTGCGGGTTCATGTGCCGGCCTGGCGAGCGGATATCTTGCATCCCCGCGACCTTGTCGAAGACTGCGCGATCGCGTACGGCTACGATCGCATCGAGCACGTCACGCTGGCCCGGGCGACGTTCGGATCGCGGCACCCGCGGGAAGAGCTCATGGGACGAACGCGGCGCACCCTCGTGGGCCAAGGTTTCCTCGAAGTGATGACGCTCGCGCTGTCGAGCGAAGACGCCACCTATGGCAAGACCGGCTTGCCTGCCGAAGATCGCCATGTCGTCCTGAAACATCCGATCTCCGTCGAGCAGACCATGGTCCGCGTGTCCACGATCCCCGGACTCATGGAGACGCTCGCGATCAATCTCGGTCATCCTTATCCGCAACGCATCTGTGAAATCGGCCTTGTTTCCCGCGTCGAAGCGGGCAGCGAGACGGGGGCGCACGAATGCGCGATGGCGGCGTTCGCGCTCGCCGGTGATGGTTTCGGGTTCGCGGACGTGCGAGCGACCGTCGACGCGCTTCTGCGCGAGTTCGGGAAGCGGACGCAATCGGAGCTTGCGATCCGACCCTTCGACGCACCGCTCTTTCTGCCGGGCCGTGGCGCCGCGCTCTGGAAGGGCGATGCTCGCATCGGGATCTTCGGCGAGGTCCATCCAGCGGTTCTCGAGCGGTACCGCGTGATCCACCCGGTAGCCCTCGGCGAACTCGAGATCGAAGCCATCTGAAGGAGCCGGCCATGTGCGCGCTCATCGATCGCTCGCGCCGCGAGCGTGCTCAGGCGAGTCGTCAGACGCGCCGCTCGGACTGCCTGGAGGCCGCCCGGACTCTCGTGCTCTCGCGTCCATGGTCGGGAGTCACGCTCGACGCCATCGCAAGCCGCGCGGGCCTGGAGAAGGGTGGGGCCGCGCTCTTCTTTCCCTCGAGAGAGGCCCTTTTCGCGGAACTCCTGCGCGGCGAAGTCGGCACCGCGCTCGCAGGCGCCGTAGACGCTTGCGCGAGGGCCGAGACGCCCGCACGCGCAATCGCTCGCGCGTTCTCGGGCAACGAGGTTCTCGTTCGGCTGCTCAGCATGGAGCCGGAGGCGCTCGCTCCGGGCGTCGACGTGCACTGCGTCCGCGCCTACTACGGCTTTCTCGCGAACGAACTCGAGAAGGAGGGCAAGCGGCTCGCCTCGCAGATCGGAATCTCCGATCGCGAAGGCGCGCTCTTGCTCCACCGCGCCCTGCTGCTGACCAGTGCTCTGGGATCGGGGGCGGGGAGGGCGCTGGCTGCCGCCATCGACGGCTCGCAGCGACGGCTGCTAGAACCCGACATCGCGCTGGAACTCGAGAGCCTGCTCGTCGGGTGGGCAAACCGGAAGCTTTGAGACCACGAGGCGACGGTCGCGAAAGACCCGAGCGCCGAGCCGTCGTGGGCCGAAAGGCCCTCGTCCGTCCTGCGGAGGGCGTCAGCGCTTTTCGGTGAGGGCGGCCCTGATCGAGGGTTCGAAGTATCGGGCCCGCAGTTCTTGCGCGGGCGTTTCCATGAGCATGGCGTTGCGTTCCCCAAGCGCACGAAGAGCCTCGCCGGGGTCCTTGATTCCAAAACGTCCCTTCTTGGTTTCGAGCATGCTGTTCGGGTCGAGTTCGCGGAGAATCGTCCTCACGCCTTCGGGAATGGCCCGGGTGTACGCCTCGTTGAGGTCGAGCACGAAGCGGCGATTCCGCTCCAGGGCGTCACGAAGGCGTCCGAGAGAGCCGTCCTGATCCTCGAGGCAGTCCAGGAAGCGCTTCTTGACGAGCTCCTCCTGGCGCGCGATCTGCCGCGTGTCGAGTTCGTTGGTGATCGACAAGCCCATGAGAAAGGCTTGGATGCCCCGGTCGTAGTCGAGCGCGAACTTCAGCAGTTCTTGAGTCAGGCGCACGAGACGATATTCCGAGGCCGGCAGATCCGCGCGATCGGTCGGTATGTCGCCTGTATTGGCCGTCGTGGCCAACGAGACGCGCAGCCGACCGAGGGCGTCGCCCTCCATGGGTATGGGTGCGGGCGGCGGCGGTGGTATCGCGGTCGTGATTTGCGTCTTGACCGATGCCTCGCGCGCGGCGCGCTCCAAGTCGCGAGCTCTTTTCTCGCTGTTTTCGATCTTCGCGCGCAAACCGGCGATCTCTTGTTCCAGAGTCCGCCGCGCGGTCATTTCTTTCTCTCGAACTTCCGCGATGTGGGCAAGCTCACGCTCGAGCTCTTCGACGCGGGTCTGCAACTCGGTGCTCGACGATCGCTCTGCGCGAGCGGCTGCAACGGCCGCCGATGCCTGCGTGATGTCGGACGCGAGCTTCGCCTTCTCGGCGGCAAGCGTGTCGCGTTCGTCGACGAGGCGTTGAATCTCCTCGCGTGCGGCCGCCAACGCGCGCTCGAGATCTTCCTGCCGTGCCTCCCGCGTTCTCGCCTCGTCGGTCAAGGCATCGCGGAGCGCGTCCAGCGTGGGAGTTGGGTCGTCTCCGTGGGGGGCGATCTCCGCACGCAGGGCGCCGAGTACGGCCTCGCGTCTCTCCGAGAAAGGCCGCGAGGAAGCCGCGTCGCGTGCCGCTCGCAGACGCTGCAGGAGAGCCCGAGGAGGGCTCGAGGGAGACGCCATCGGCGGGGTGGGCGGATTCATCGG
>CAZPJJ010000496.1:0-2953 GCA_964586535.1 uncultured Acidobacteriota bacterium
AATGATGCAGTTATCTTCTTCAATTTTAGAATAGATCGGCCAAGGCAATTGACGTATCCAGAGCACGCCGAAGAGGCGCTCGTCGGGGAAGAGCTCGCCGGGGCGGATGCTGTAGACGTACTCGGGCGAGAGCGCGAGGCCGACGACGCGCAGCGTGCGCAGCCTGCCGTTGACGATCGCGGCGAGCGTGTCGCCCTGGGCAAGGCGATTCGCGTTGGCGAAAATCTCCGAGACGAGAACCTCGTCCGGAGCGTCCGCTTCGGGAAGACGCCCGCGCCGCAGCGTCGGCGCGTTCAGTGCCGGGGCACGCCCTGCGGGGTACGAGATGAGCCTGCCCGTCGCGGGTTCGTCGACACCGCGGACATCGAGAGTGACATCGACGACGACGCGCGTCTCGACGCGCGTCACGCCCGGGATCGCGCGGATCGCGCCCGCAGCGCTGAGCGGTGCGCGCTCGAGCGTCGCAAAGACGTCGGCGAAACGCTGCCGCGAGTAGTAGTCGTCGAGCGTCCACTGCAGCGATTCGAGACACGAGCCTAGCAGGACGTAGAGCGCGATCCCCGCACCGATGACGAGCGCGATCGCCGCGGCGGGTCCACGGTTCACGCGCACGTCGCGCCAGAGCTTCTTCGTGAGCGGCCTCACCAGGAGAGCTCCCGCGGTGTGATCGTCGTCGTGTTGCGCCGGTCCTCGGCGACCCGTCCGTCGGCGAGGATGAGCACGCGGTTGGCCATGCCGGCGATCGCCGCGTTGTGCGTGATGAGCATCAGAGTCGTGCCGAGCTCGCGGTGGATGCGATCGAGCGCTTCGAGCACGACGATGCCCGTCTTGATGTCGAGCGCACCGGTCGGCTCGTCGCAGAGCAGCATCTCGGGCCGCTTGGCGATCGCACGCGCGATTGCGACGCGCTGCTGCTCGCCGCCCGAAAGCTGCGCCGGGAAGTGATCCGCGCGCTCTTCGAGCCCGACCAGCGCGAGCGCGTCGATCGCGGGCATCGGATCGCGTGCGATCTCGGTGACGAGGTCGACGTTTTCGCGCGCGGTCAACGAGGGGATCAGGTTGTAGAACTGAAAGACGAAGCCGATCGCCTCGCGACGAAAGAGCGTGAGCTGGTGCTCGTCGGCCGCGGTCAGATCTCGGCCGCGGTAATGCACCGTGCCCGATGTAGGAACGTCGAGCCCGCCGAGAATGTTGAGCAGCGTGGACTTGCCGGATCCCGAGTGCCCGAGGAGGACGACCAGATCGCCCTCGTCGATGTCGAGATCGACGCCGCGCAGCGCGTGCACGTCGACCTCGCCCATGTGGTAGGTCTTGACCAGGCCGCGGATGCGGATCACGGACGAACGCTCACCCTCGCCCGCTGCCGGCATCGTCGTACTCCCGACCGGTTCATGGGGCGGGAGGCACCGTCAAGGAGTCGACGGTGGCCCGCCGGAAATCACCGGTGATCGCGGAAGACGCGATCGTAGATCAGCATGCAGAGGAATCCCAACGCGAGCGTGCCGCCGAGCACGAGCCAGATCGCCTCGGGCTTGCCCTGCGACTCGAACCACCCGTAGGCGGGGGTCATCGTGATGCCCGAGAAAGCGCCGATCGCGATCGGGATGCGCAGCAGTCCGCCGGCGACGCCGGTCTTCTCGGGCGGCAGCATGCCGATCAGGTACTGTTCGAAGCGGGGCATGCAGGCCATCTCGCCGATCGCGAAGAGCAGGATGCCGACGAACATCAGCACCGGTAGGTCACCCGTCGAGTAGTAGAGACCGATGCAGCCGGCCAGCATCAGCGCGATGCCGATCGCGACGACGGGAATGCTACGCAGTTTCTCGCCCGCGCGCGTGACGAGAAGCTGCAGCAGGATGATGTAGAGCGCCGTGTGGCCGATCGTCTCGCCCGCGATGCGCTTGACGCCCTGCGCGTCCGTCGTGCTGAACCAGCCGACGACCGTCTCACCGAGCACGGACGAGAAGCTCTGGTAGAGCATGTCCGTGCGGACGTGCGTGTCGACGAAAAGCGTCACGATGTTGAAGAACGCCCAGAAGGGGATGACGATCAAGACGCCGAAGAAAAGGATGAACACGAGGATCTTGGGGTCTTTGAGGAAGGGGACGAGCTCGCGGATCTGCTGCAGGAGTTCGGGGCGCTCGCCCGTCTTGGCCTTCGGATCGATCGGATCGCGGTAGAAGAAGAACGTCACGACGATCATCGCGATCGTCGCCGCCGCTGAGGCCATGAAGGCGTAGTTCCAGTGGATGGTGCGCAGGGAACCCGCGATCATCGGCCCGAAGAAGGCGCCGACGTTCACCATGAGATAGAAAATTCCGAAGCCCAGCGTGCGGTTGGTCTCGTCGCTCGTCAGCCGTACCGTTCCCACGATGAGCGGCTTGAAGACGCCCGCCGCGGAAGCGATCAGCGCCATGACGAGCACGACGGCGAAGTACTCGCGCGCCACGAGCAGGAGCGCGAAGCCGGGCAAATACAAGAAGTACGAAACGAAGAGCATCCGCTTGAAGCCATAGCGGTCGGCCAGGATTCCCGAGACGAGCGGGATCGAATACGAGAGCAGCAGGAAGATCGTCTGCACCCCGCCGAGTTGGTCCTTGCTCCAGCCGAGCCCGCCGTCCGTCACGGCCTTGGTGACGTAGATGCTGAAGCCCATGTAGAGCCCGTAGTAGGCGAAGCGCTCGAGAACCTCGATGAGGTTCCCGATCCAGAAGAGCGGCGGAAACTTGCTGCGGGGCATCGGTTGGCGTCTCCAGATCGCGCTGGGATCGGTGTCTCCAGCTCGGGTTGCATGGAGGGACCGGGCGAGCGCGCTCTCGTGGGCCGGGAGCGCGGTGTCTCGGACCGGGCCGTCCCGAGGGGGTCGACGCGGACCTCGGGTCCGCGACCCGGAGGCGAAGCGTGCATTGTAGACAAACTCTCTCCTCTTGGCCGTTAGTCCCCATCGGCCGAG
>CAZPJJ010000497.1:0-2953 GCA_964586535.1 uncultured Acidobacteriota bacterium
AGTCGACTTAGAGGGACAGTCGACTTAAGGTGCCTGTCCCCCTAAGTCGCCTGTCCCCCTAAGTCGCCTGTCCCTCTAAGTCGACTGTCCCCGTTAGGAGGGGGAGGTGAGGGACTCGCGGACGTGGGAGGCGAGGTCGGCCATGGAGAAGGGCTTCTGGAGGAAGCGGACGCCTTCGTCGATGATGCCGCGGTTGGCGATGATCTCGGTGCTGTAGCCCGACATGAAGAGCGTGCGGATCGAGGGGGCGAAGCGGCGCACCTCGGCGGCGAGCTCGCGGCCGTTCATTCCGGGCATGACGACATCGGTGAGGAGCAGGGCGATCGGTTCGGGGTGCGCGCGCAGGAAGTCGAGGGCGTCGGCCGGCCGGGCGAAGCTGATGACGCGGTAGTCGAGCGACTCGAGCGCGTTCGTCGCGAAGCGCAGGACCGCGGGCTCGTCCTCGACGAGGAGGATCGTCTCGCCGGCGCCGCGCTGGGCCACGGCGCGCTGCTCCGCCTGCGCCGCGGGAGCCTGCGGGGCGCCGGTGGCGAACTGGCGTGGGAAGTAGATGCGGAAGCTCGAGCCGGCGCCGGGCTCGCTGTAGACGTGGATGAAGCCGCCGTTCTGCTGCACGATTCCGTAGACCGTCGCCAAGCCGAGACCGGTGCCGTGATCGACGCCCTTCGTCGTGAAGAAAGGTTCGAAGATGGACTCGCGCGTCGCCTGGTCCATGCCGATGCCGTCGTCGCTGACGGCGAGCATGACGTACTCGCCGGATTCGAGATCCGGATGGTGGGCGCAGTAATCGGCATCGAATGAGATATTCCGCGTCTCGATGAGGATTCTCCCGGTGCTTGTCCCCGGGGAGCGGCCCGTTTCGAGAATGGCGTCGCGGGCGTTGACGCAGAGGTTGGCGAGGATCTGGTCGAACTGCGCCGCGTCGAGGCGCACGGGCCAGAGCTCCGGCGCGGGATTCCAGATCAGCTCGATGTCCTCACCGATCAGCCGCTTGATCATCCGCAGCAGTGTCTCGATGAGCTCGTTGAGATCGAGGATCGACGGCGCGATCGCCTGCTTGCGCGCGAAGGCGAGCAGTTGGCGCGTCACCTGCGACGCGCGTTTCGAGGCGTCGAGGATGTCCTGCAAGTTCGCGCGGATTTCGGGGCTGGGCGAGCGCGTCAGCATGGCGAGTTCGGCGTGGCCCATGATCACGCTCAGCATGTTGTTGAAGTCGTGCGCGACGCCGCCCGCGAGCCTCCCGACCGATTCCATCTTCTGCGCGTGCAGGAACTGCTCCTCGAGGCGCAGCTTCTCGGTGATGTCGCGGTGGATGGTGACGTACTCCGAGACCTCGCCGCGGCCGTCGAGCACGGGCGCGATCGTCGCCTCGGCGGTGTAGAGCGAGCCGTCCTTGCGGCGGCAGCGCACGCGGCCGCTCCAGACGCCGCCCGCGCCGAGCACGTCGGCGATCTCGGTTTCGGTCTGGCTGTCGGGACCGGTGTCCGCGTCGATGCTGCTCGAGCCCAGCAGCGCGCGTCCCTCGCGGCCGATCACCTCCCCTGACTGGAATCCCGTGACCTTCGTGAACGCCGCGTTGACGTAGCGGATCGTGCCCTGTGCATCCGCGATGATGATCGCCTCGCCGGCGTGCTCCATGGCGAAGAGCAGGCGCGCGCGATCGGCCTCCGCCGCCTTGCGCGCGCGTAGGTCGCGCACGAAGACCAGAGCGCCCTGCTCGCCGCGATATGTAAACGGCACCGCGGAGACCTCGGCCGGTACCTCGCGTCCGTCCTTGGTGACGAGCACCTCCTCGGCGGAAGAAACGGCTCGGCGGTTGTCCTCGAGTTGGCGAATGCGTGCGCGGATCTGCTCGTGGAAGGCGGGATGGAAGAAATCCATCGTCGGCAGCCCGAGAAGCTCGCCGGCACTCGCCGCGCCGAGCAACTCGACGCACGCCCGGTTGACCGCCGCGAAGCGGCCGGCGACGCCGATGAACACCGCCTCGGGGGCGCTCTCGAAGAGCGTGCGGTAAGTGGCCTCGCTCTCGACGAGACGCCGCTCGCGCTGGCGCTCGTCGGTCTGGTCGCGGAAGACGAGCACGATGCCCGTGATACGCCCGTCGGCGTCGCGAATGGGCGCGCCCGAGTCGGCGATGGGGCGCTCGGTGCCGTCCTTGGCGATGAGCAGCGTGTGGTTCGCGAGACCGACGACGACGCCGTCGCGCAGGACTTTGGCAACGGGACTTTCGACGGGAGTGCGAGTGTCCTCGGCGACGATCGGAAAAACCGCCTCGAGAGGCCTGCCCGCGGATTCTTCCGTCGTCCATCCGGTGAGCCGCTCGGCGACGGGATTGAGCATGTCGACGCGGCCCTGCGCGTCCGCGACGAGCACGGCATCGCCGATCGAGCGCAGCGTCACCTCGTAGCGCTCGGCGGCCTCGCGACGGGCGGTCTCGGAGCGGTAGAGCGCCTGGTAGTGGGCACGCCGCTGTGAGAGCACGAGCGAGAGCGCGAGCGCGCCGAGCGTCGCAATGAGGCTGGCGACCACCGCGACCAGGAGCCACTGCCGCTGCTTCGAGGCGCGAAACGCCTCCGAGGTGTCGATTTCGGCGACGACATACCACGGGGAGCCACTGACCGGCGCCGCGACCGAAAGCACCTCGACACCGCGATAGTCGACGCCACGCGCCATGCCTGCGAGATCCGCCACCGCCCGGATGGCGGCAATGCCGCTCGGCTGCGAGGAATCCGGCGCGGTCGCCGAGAGCCGCAGCGAAAGCGGCCGGTCGTCGCGCAGATGGACGCGGCTGATGACGAGCAGGTCGTCGCCGTCGGGGCGCACGAGATACGTTTCGGCCGTCTGGCGCGCGGTCGGCCAGGCCATCAGGCGCGGCTCGAGCGAGCGCGCCGTCGCGTTGCAGAAGATCACCGCCGCGGGGGTGCCGTTGGTGTCGGTGGCGAGGATCGGGAGG
>CAZPJJ010000498.1:0-2951 GCA_964586535.1 uncultured Acidobacteriota bacterium
TGCCCTTCATCCCGCCGTGGAGCTCGCGCGTCGGCGTGCACGTGCATGCCGAGCGCGTCTGGGGCTTCGTCGAGGCGCAGCGGCAGGAGGAGCAGGACCGCATCTTCTGCGAAGCCGGCGTCGATCCCGAGGTCTGCGAGACGTCCACCGACGGGTTCACATTCGTGAACGCTGGTGCGGGCGTGCGCTTCTTCGCACGCGGTGTCGTCCACGAGCTGCTCGTGCGCGGGCGCAATCTCACCGATCGCCTCGGCCGCAATCACGTCTCGCGGCTCAAGGACATGGCGCCGATGCCAGGCCGCCACGTCTCGCTCACCTATCGCATCGAGTTCTGATCGAGCGGAGCGTTCTTCGATCTCGCGCGGCGGGCTGACGCATCCGTTAGCCCGCCGCGCGACTTTTTTGCTCGCCATTCACCGATCTCGGGCTAGGCTGCGTTCATGGTCGACGCGGCCGCACGACGACATCCCTCGTGGATCGAGCCGCGCCTCGAGGCGCTCGCGGGGACTCGCGCGCGGACGCTCGCCCTGATCGATCCGCTCGACGACGACGTGCTGATGACGCGCGCCGCGCCCTTTCTCAGTCCTCCGCTCTGGGATCTCGGTCATCTCGCGCTCTTCGAGGAAGAGTGGCTCGTCGTGCGGCTCACGGGACGCACGCCACGCAGGCCCGATCTGCGTGCCCTCTACGACGCGTTCGAGACGCCGCGCTCCGCGCGTGATCCACGCCTGCTCATGCCTCGGGACGAGGCGTTGGCGATGCTCGCGGACGTGCGCGCCGACGCTCTCCTCGCGCTCGCGCGCATCGACGCGAGCGACGAAGCGCCGCTCTTCCGAGACGGGTTCGTTGCGGCGATGATCGTGCAGCACGAGTGGCAGCATCAAGAGACGATGCTTCAATCGCTCGCCATGATGGATGTCGCGATCGACGCGGCCGTGCGCGACGAGGGCTCAGCGCGTCGACGGCCGCTCGCACCGGCCGCTGCCGCGGAATCGATCGCGATTCCCGCCGGCCCTTGCACGATCGGCACGACGGTGCACGCGGGACGTTACGACAACGAGCACCCGCGGCACCGCATCGACGTGCCCGCGTTTCGCATCGACCGCTTTCCCGTGACGAACGGCCGCTATCTCGCCTTCATCGAAGACGGCGGGTACCGAGACGCAGCCCTGTGGTCCGAGGAGGGCTGGGCCTTCAAGGAGCGCGAAGATTGGCGGCATCCGCAGGGCTGGATCGAGGAGCGCGCGGGACGCTACACCTGCCGCCGATTCGGGCGCACGCTCCCCCTCGATCTCGACGAGCCCGTCGCGCACGTGAGTTTCTTCGAAGCCGAAGCGTTCGCGCGCTGGGACGGCGGCCGTCTCCCTACCGAGATCGAGTGGGAGAAAGCCGCGTCCTGGGACGACGACGCCGGGCTTGCGCGCAGCTACCCGTGGGGTGATGAAGCGCCTCGCGGGGCGCACGCCAATCTCTGGGGCGACGCAGGCGGGCCGCGACCGATCGGCTCGTTCCCCGACGGGCTTTCGTACTACGGCTGCGAGCAGATGCTGGGCGACGTCTACGAGTGGACCGGCTCGCCATTTCGCGGCTATCCGGGATTCCAGAGTTTTCCCTATCGCGAGTACAGCGAGGCGTTCTTCGGCACGACCTATCGCGTGCTGCGCGGCTCGTCCTGGTGCGCGGGTCCCTGGCTTTCGCGAGCGAGTTACCGCAACTGGGATCTGCCGCAGCGCCGGCAGATCTTCGCGGGCGTGCGCGTTGCGCGCGAGGTGCGTTGATGTGCCGGATGATCGCCTACGAGGGCCCGCCGCTCGCGCTCGGCGCGCTGGTCTACGACGCGCCCCACGCGCTCCTGAGCCAGGCCTATCGGCCGCGCACGATGCTCTCGGGCACGGTCAACGTCGATGGTACGGGTGTCGCGTGGTGGCCGGAGGGAGAGACGACACCGCTGCGCTACGCCACGGAGCGACCGCCCTGGTCGGACGACAACCTGCGCGGCCTCGCCCCGCGGCTTGCGGGCGTTCGCATCGTCGCGGCGGTTCGTTCGGCGACGCCGGGAATGCCCGGCGGCGAGGCGGCCGTCGCGCCCTTCGTGCTCGATGACTTCGCGTTCGCTCACAACGGCTACGTCGACGACTTTCAAGGCGAGACCGGCGCCGCGCTGCTCGCGCTCGTACCGGCCGCGGCGAGCGCGCTCGTCGAAGCGCGCACGGATTCGCGCGTGCTCTTCGCGATCGCGGCGGCTCACCGGTTGCATGCAGGCACGGACGCGCGGCTCGCCCCCTCGCTCGTCCACGCCGCGCGCGCGACGGCTTCCCTTTGCCGCGAGCGAGGCCAGCGCGCCCAGCTCGTGTTCGTCGCCGCGGACCGTCAGGGCCTTGCCGCCGTGCGCGCCTCCGTGGGCGTTCCCGCCAACACGCTCTTCTTCGCGCGTGACCGCATCGACGGTGGATCGAGCCTGACGATTGCCTCGGAGCCGCTCGAAGACTCCGTAACCTGGCAACCTCTTCCGGAAACTCATGCTCTCGAATGGCGCCGGGGCGCGCTGCTCGTGGAGCCATTCTCTCTCGAGTGAGGATCTCGTGAAGCAGCCTGCCTCCCGACCCAACAGCGATGCCTCGATCGTCCATCTGCAGGCCGGCAACGGCCGGCACCAGAGGATGATCGAGGAAGTCTCGCGCGGGCTGCGCGCGCGCCTGCGCTCGATCCCGTCGAAGTATTTCTACGACGAGCGAGGCGCGCGGCTCTTCGATGAGATCACGCGGCTTCCCGAGTACTACCTCACGCGCGCCGAGACGGCGATCCTCGAGCATGCGGCGCCACGCATTTCGGGCGCGATCCGCCCCGAGGAGCTCGTCGAGTTGGGCGCGGGCTATTCGCGGAAGACGCGCCTGCTCCTCGACGCGATGACCGCGCACGCGGAGCACGCGCGTTTCGCGCCGATCGACGTC
>CAZPJJ010000499.1:0-2941 GCA_964586535.1 uncultured Acidobacteriota bacterium
CCGGCGCTTCGAGGCCGTAAAGCGCAAGATCTTCCGTGCTCGGCTCGTCCTTGAGAATCTCCAAGAAGCGGACTCGCGTCCCCGCGGCGATGACGTCCGCGGCGACGTCTGGCCTCGCGCCCTCGGGCCCCGACACCACGACCCACGCGCCGCCCTCGCGGCGAAGGTGGACCGCCGTGCCCTCGATCGCCAAGGTGAATTCCGCGACGCGATAGGAGTTGTAGGGGAAGACGATCTCGGCGCCCATGCGCACGCCGGTCGCCTCGTCCGTGGCGAGCTCGCGATAGACCACGAATGCGAGCACGGCCACGATGACGATACCGACGACGAAGCGTCCGAGTTTCACTTGCTCCTCCTGACGAACCAGAACACCCAGCCGACGAGGATGAGCGCCGTGGGCGAGATCAAGACCAGCATGCGAACGAGCTGCTGCTGCGCGGGCTCGAGACTCATCGCCTCTTTCGCGAAGGTCTCTTCGCCTTCCCTGCGAATCAAGAGTTCTTCGCCCGCCAGGTAGCGCACGAGGTTCCGCGCGAACTCGCGGTTGGCCTCGCGATCGTACTCGGCGTCAGTGAGGAAGTCCGCGTCGCCGACGAAGGCGAAGCGCGCTTCGCGTCCCACTTGGTCGGACCCAGGAGGCGGTTCGAACTTGCGGAACGCGAGGATCGCAGCGGTCTTGGGGCGGTTCATCCAGTCGAACTGCGCGCCGCGATTGAGCGAGTCGTCGTTACGGGCGCGCTCCAGATCGGTCTCGACATAGGGTTCGCGCGCACCGCCGGTCGTATCCGGGCCGAGCCGCACCAACACCTGATGGAAAATCTGACGATCCTCGGGCACCTCGGCGAACTCCAGCGGGCGTGCGGCGCTGAAGACGACGCGCATTCCGGCGAGGCTCGCCACGGACTCGTGATTACCGAACTGGTCTCCGACCGCAACGCGCGGCGAAACCTCGCCCGTTCGCGCGCGCGGATCCATGATGACTCCCGGAATCGCTCGGACGCCCCAGCGGTCGAGCAGAAACTGCGCGGGGTGGTCCGTACCGGCGGTTTGCGCATAGTCCGCGTCGACGAGCATCAGCGCCCGGCCGCCATCCCGCAGCCAGGCGTTGTAGATGCGCGCGATTTCGTCGGGAATGCGCTCGCGCGGATCCGCGAACACGAGCATCGAGGCGTCTTCGGGTACGCGCTCTCCCGCCGCGAGGCTGAGCGGGCGTACCTCGAAGTAGTCCTCGATCAGGTCGCCACGCAGGCGGTTGTACCCCAACCCGCCCGCCGCCTCGAGCGCCCGCTCGCCGTGTCCAGTCACCCAGTAGACGATCTTCGCTTGGCGCCGATTGACCTCGACGAGCGCCGACGCGATATCGGCTTCCTCGAAGCCCGGAAAGACGACCTGGCGGTCGTTGGCGCGCACGATCGTCAAGTTCGATCCGCGCACGCCCAGCGTGTCGACGAGATCGGGCCGCAGCGTCGGATCGACGACCTCGGTCGAAAGCCGCGGCTGGTGGTAGCGAAAGACCTCCAGCAAGCGTGTCGTCGCGCGCTCCTGAACGGGCGCGCGCGCCGAGACGAACGCCGTGATCTCGACGTCGGTTTCGAGCTGCTCGAGGACGCGCAGTGTCACGGGGTGAAGCGAGAACGTCTTCTTCGACGTGAGATCGAAACGCTCGTGATAGCGCGACGAGAGGAAGTTCACGAGCAGGAGGATCGAGACGGCGATGCCGACCGAAGCCAGGGCGCCGGCGCCGAGTTTCATCGTCGACGACGAGGCTCCCGGCGGCAGGAGTTTGCGCCGGCCCCAGATCCCCAGCGTGAGCACGATCGCTCCCGCGATCGCGATCGCCTGATACGCTCGCGGCGCGACAGTCGGAGTGAGCGCGAACCAACCGGCGGCCAGGACCAGAAGGGCCATGCCGATCGGCGTGGCGACGAAGACCAGACGCTTCACGGCTCTCACCTCCACCGCTGGCTATCGACGACGCGGGCGGTCAGGTCGAGGACGAAGAGGATCATCGTCCCGAAATAGACGAGCGCATGCGTGTCGACGACGCCTTGCGCGAGCAGACCGAGGTTCGTCAGCGGCGTGAACTGGTCGAGGTTCTTGCCGATGAAGGGAATGAGCGTCGCCTGCGATCCGAGCCACGTCGCCCCGGCCACGAAAAGCAACGCGAGAATCGCGGCGACGAATGCGCTCTCGGTCAGGCTCGACGCGAGGAGCCCAACGGCCAGCACGAACGATCCGTAGAGCAGCGCCCCGATGAAGCCGGCGAAGATCACGCCAAGGTCGGCATCGCCCCAACCGTGCAGGAGAAACGGCATCCACAGCGAAAGCACGAGCATGACGATCAGCACCACGACGGAGCCGAGGAACTTGCCGAGGACGAGGTGCCTCGTGGTCATCGGCGCCGTGAGGAGCAGCTCCGCGGTGTGCTGGCGGCGCTCGTCGGCGAGTAGACGCATCGTCAGCAGCGGGACGATGAGCATCAGCGAGTAGACGATGTCCGTGCCGAAGAACGAGCGAACGATGTCCTCCGCTCCCGGCACCTGGCCCAGGTTCTGGGCGGCGCGGATGCGAAGTGACTGGTAATGCGTCAGCGAGGCCGAGAAGAACACGCCTTGGATGAAGAGAAACACCGCGATCGCGGTGTAGGCGAGCGGCGAGACGAAATACGATTTCACCTCGCGACGCACGAGCGACCAGACGAAATTCATGAGGCCACCTCTTGCGGCACGTTCTCCGAGAGCACGACGTCCTTGAACACTTCCTCGAGCGTCGTCGTTTCGGCGCGCGCTTCGAGAAGTCCGAAAGGACTGGCGGCGAGCGCGGCGATGGCGCGCTCGCGAGGGTCGTCTCCGGGTTCGAGATCGACGCGGAAACGATCGTCCGCGAGCGTGTCGACCGAGCGAGCCCCGGCGGTCCGCGCGATTTCTTCGGTGTCGGCGGG
>CAZPJJ010000500.1:0-2917 GCA_964586535.1 uncultured Acidobacteriota bacterium
CTCCTGCGCTCGCAGGCCAGCCGATCGACTTCGCGGCGTGGCGCGCGGCGCTCGATCGCGTTCTCGAAGTCGACAAGCACTATGCGCGCAAAGAGAACTTGCTCTTCCCGAAGCTCGAAGCGCAGGGCATCACGGGTCCTTCGCAGGTCATGTGGGCCAAGGACGACGAAGTTCGCGAACTCGCGCGCGCGCTTCGCGAAGCGCTCGTCGAGGAAGCCACCGACGCCGAGGCGTGGCGCTTCGTCGCCGCGACGGTCGGCGTGCCGCTCGCCGAGCAGGCGCGCGCCATGGTGAGCCGCGAAGAAAAGATCCTGCTGCCGATGGTGCTGGAGAAGCTCCCCGAGACGGATTGGGCCGAGATCGCGCGCGAGACGCCGCGCTTCGGCTACTGCCTCGTCGAGCCGGGCCCCCTCTGGCAGCCGGTGCAGCGTCTGCCGCTCGCGGGTGCTCCCGCCCCGGCGCCGGGAGCGGGCGCGCTTCCCGCCGGAGCGCGCGTCGCGATGGGCGTCGGCGCGCTCTCGCTCGCCGAGTGCAAGGCGATGCTCGCCGTGCTCCCCGTCGACCTCACCTTCGTCGATGCCGAGGATCGCGTCGCGTTCTTCTCCGAAGGCGACCGCATTTTCGCGCGCACGCCGGCCGTCATCGGCCGCAAGGTCAGTCTCTGCCATCCTCCCAAGAGCGTCGCTACGGTCGAGAAGATCCTCGACGACTTCAAGAGCGCGCGCCGCGACGTCGCCGAGTTCTGGATCCAGATGCGCGGGCGCTTCGTCCACATCCGCTACTTCGCGGTGCGCGACGACGGCGGCCGCTACCTCGGCACGCTCGAGGTGACGCAGGACCTGACGCGCCTGCGCGCCCTCGACGGCGAGCGCCGGCTTCTCGAAGACGACGCGACGCAGGTGAACGCGTGAACCCGCCGCTCGAGATCGGACCGCGTTCGAAGGTCGGCGAAGTCCTTGATGCCTATCCCCAGCTCGAGGAGACGCTCATCGGTCTCGCGCCGGCGTTCGAGAAGCTGCGCAACCCGATCCTGCGGCGCACCGTGGCGCGCTTCGCCACGCTCGAGAGCGCCGCCCGCGTCGGCGGGGTCGATCCCGGGGCGCTCGTCGCAGCGCTGCGGCGCGCGGCGGGACTCGCGGAAAGCGACAGCTCCATGGCCGCGACAGCGCTCGCGGACGACGAGGCGCCGTGGCTGCTCGACGCGCAGGTCGCACTCTCGATCGACGCAGACGCGGAACTCGACGAGGGGCGCCATCCGGCGGGACGCGTCGAGGCGGCGTGGCGCGGCCTCGGCGCCGGGAGCGCGATCGAGATCGTCGCGTCGTTCCGGCCGGAACCCCTCATCGAGCGCCTGCGCGGCCGCGGCGCCGCAATTCACGTCGCGACCGACCGTGCGAACGGGAGGACGCGCGTCCTCGTGGGCCATCCGCGACGCTGACGACGCGCTTATGATCCGTCGCGGAGGAACGCGATGGATCTCGGGCTCGGCGGATACACGGTCGTCGTCACGGGCGCCTCGAGCGGGATCGGGCTCGCGACGGCGCGCGTCCTCGCGCAGGAAGGCGCGTCGCTCGCCGTCGTCGCGGGATCGCGCCTCGCGCATCTCGAATCCCTCGTCGCGAGCGAGCCCTGGCGCGAGCGTGCCCTCTGCCTCGCCGCGGACGTGACCCGGCCCGAGGAACTAGACCGCGTCTTCCTCGCCGCGCGGGAACGCTTCGGACGCGTCGACGGCGCCGTCGCGTCCGCGGGCGTGTGGCCGCCCGAGGACCAGCGGCTCGACCAGCTTCCGCTCGCGAGGCTGCGCCGCACGATCGAGGTGAACCTGATGGGCGCGATCTACACCGCGCGCTCCTGGCTGCACTCCCTCGCGGAGACCGGGCCGCGCGGCGACGGTCTGGGCTCGGCGCTCGTGCTGGTCGGTTCGACCGCGGGGCGCTTCGGCGAGCGCGGGCACGTCGACTACTCCGTCTCGAAGGCCGGACTCTACGGCCTGCTGAAGTCGCTCAAGAACGAGGCCGTCGCGGTCGATCGCTACGCTCGCGTGAATCTCGTCGACCCGGGGTGGACGCGGACCGAGATGGCCGAAGAAGCGCTCCACGTGCCGGGAGCCGTCGAGCGGACCGTACGCACCATGGCGCTCGCCCAGATCGCCCGCGCCGAAGACGTCGCTCGCGCCGCGGTCGTGCTCCTCTCGCCCGTGGCGTCGCGGCACGTCACAGGAGAGGCGCTGCTCGTGGCGGGTGGCATGGAGGGGCGCGTCCTTCGCGAGATCGAAGATGTCGACGCCGGGTCGATCTGGCGGCGCCTCGATGACGGAAGCTGACGTTCGCGAGCGTCCGAAGCGAGCCGGGATGAGTTAACCTCCGCAGCGCGAGTCGAAGGTCCGTGGCCGGCGCTCGCGCTTCGCCGTACACGGTCGCGGGGTGGGTCGCGTTCTCGAGGGAAGTCCGGTGTCGGAAGACGCGGACCGCACACGTAGTCGTCTGCTCGACGCTCTCCAGCGTTCGGGGGGGAATTGTCGCCGCGCGGGCGAGATGCTCGGCGTCGGTCGTGCCACGGTCTATCGCTGGCTCGAACGCTTCGGCATCGATCCCGACGCGCTGCGCCACGTCGGTGGGCGATACGAGATTCAAGACGTGCTGGGAAGCGGGGGACAGGCGACGGTCTTCCGCGTCAAGGACATCCGCGGCAAGCTCGGTGTCAAGGCGCTCAAGCTCCTCGCCGAGGACGCGCTCGAAAGTGCCGCGGCCGAGCGCTTCCTCTTCGAGTTCCGCACGCTCTCGCTCCTCCGCCACCCCCGCCTCGTGCGCGTCTTCGACTTTGGCCGCGACGAGACCACAGGCCGGCCCTTCATCGTCATGGATCTCGTCCTCGGCAAACCCTTCGTGAGCGCGTGCGCCGGACGGCCGCCGCTCTG
>CAZPJJ010000501.1:0-2915 GCA_964586535.1 uncultured Acidobacteriota bacterium
GAGCGACGAGTCGAGAAGTCGCCGGATTTCGGCGCGCGCCCTGAGTGGCGGGGGGTGACGGAGGCGGTGGGAGGCGAGTGGCGGGGGAAGGCGCGGGGGCTGGGGTGGGGGTGGAGAGGAACGTGGACTCGGAGTGGGGGTGCGGGGGGGCTGGGTGTGCGCGGAGTAGCTGGGTGCGAGTGCCAGGCGCGGCCTGGCGTGGAAGCCCGCGGGTGGCCAGGGGCGGTCGCGGCCTCTAGATTCCGCCATGGCTGGCATCGACCAGGCGCGGAGGTTGTCGGATGCAAGTTTCGAGGCGAGCAGAAGGCGCGGCCGAAATCGTGACGCTCTCGGGGACCCTCGACGCGTCAGTCGCTCCCGAAGTCCGGGATCAACTCAAGCGGATCGTCGCCGAGGGGCGCGTGCGCCTCGTGCTCGATCTCGCCAACGTGAACTTCATCGATTCGAGCGGGCTTTCGGCGCTCGTGACCGCCTTCAAGGCGGCCCGTGCCGCGGGTGGCGACGTCGCTCTCGCCAACCTGACGCCCGCCGTGCGCTCGATCGTCGAACTCACCCGCCTGCACCGCATCATGGACGTCTACGAAACCGAGGTCGCCGCCGTCGGCCGCCTTGGCTGAGCGCAGCGCGCAGGTTTGCGGTCGGCTGGATGTGGCGCGGCCAGCGCTCTAGCGTTCGAAAGAGCGTTCATCGCGAGGGGTCCCGTGAAAGCGGGGCCCTTTTTCGTTGAGCGCGGGGGGGTGCGCCGGAGCGGAGCGAGGCGTCGATGGGGGGGCGATGCGCGAGATGAGCCGCGGCGCGCGGGCGGACATCGTGCGTGCGATGCGGCGGCACGGGCGAGCGACGCGAGGGCGCGGCGTGCGGGCGAGCGACGCGAGGGCGCGGCAGGCGGGCGAGCGACGCGAGGGCGCGGCGTGCGGGCGAGCGACGCGACGCCGTCATTGACTCTCCTTCGGCGCGGCCTCGTCCGCTCGCGCGCGGCGCCAGTCGACGATGTCCGGCGCAACCACGGCTCGACCTCTCACTTCAGGGGGTCCCGTGTACACGGGATCCCCATTTTTGAACGATCGCTCACACGGGACCCCCTCGAATGAAAGATCTCTGACGCAGGCCCTTCCCAACGCGACACATTCCGACACGAGATCCCTTCGAATGGCCGCTTTTCGTGCCCTCGCGTCGAGCCGCGAATCGCGGATCTTTCATTTCGACCACCCCCGTGTGGGCGATCGTTCAAAACCGGGGGACCCGTGTACACGGGTCCCTCTGGATTGAACGATTCGAGAGCGCGCGACGCGCGGTTGACGACAAAGTGCTCAAAACGAGGGGTCCCGTGTCGAGACATGCTCGATTGAGAGGATCCCGTGTACACGGGACCCACCGAATCGAGCGACCACTCGCGCTGCCCCCGACGAACGAGTTGCTCTCGACGATGGCGCGCCACGAGGACGCGAGATCGCAGTCGAGGCCGCCGCGCACGGGGACGCATACGTCGGCGTCGTCGCCTGGCATCGTGTCGAGTCATGGCGGCTCTCGCTGCGTCGCCTCTGGTCGCTCCGCCTCTCCTCTCCTCTCCTCTCCTCTCCCGCCCGTCCTTCCTCTCTGTCTCGCCACGAGCGCCGTCACGTCCCACGTCCGATCTCACCTCCACGCACCAATCACGCGGCGCAACGAAGAAAGAGGGCCGGGGCATGCCCCGACCCTCCGGTGAGAACGCACTTCGCAGCGCGTCCTGCCTGCTTCTCCCGCGATCACTTCACCGCGGGACGCAGCTTGTTGGCGACGACGTAGGCACCGATCGCCTTGCCTTGGGAGTACCCGGTTTCGATGGCGCTGCGGAAGTGGATGCCGGCGAGCACGCGCGATTCAGCGTTCTCGAGGGCGGCCTCGGAGAAGCTGGAGAACTCGCGCGTGATGCCGGCGAAGGGTGCGCCGCTCATCATGGAGAAGGGCACAGCGTCGTCACCGGCGACGAGCGCGAGTACTTCAGCCGCGGCGGCTCCGAGGAGCGAGTGCGTCGAGGGGTGGTCGGGGACGGGCGGCGTGGCGAGGAAGGGCAGCCACGCGGCGTCGACGGACTCGCGGATCGCGGTGACGGGGCGCCAGTAGTCGTAGAAATACTTGGCCTCGAAACCGGCGATGAAGCCGTCGGCCATCGCGATGTTGACGAGGGCGAAGAGGCGCGCGGCGTCGTGCTGGCCGGCGCCGTGCTCGGTGACGAGCGCGCGGGCGATGCGGTTCCATCCCAGCGTCGAGTTCTCGTACCAGAACTTCGCGATCTCACTCTGCTCGTCGCTGCGCGTCGCGCTGCGCTCGTCACCGATCTCGCGCACTTCTTCCATCTCACGGTGCGCCTGCTCCGAGCCCACGGTCGGGGGCGGAGACGGGCGGAACTGAGAGCCGTATTCGAGCGCGAACGGCGTCACGCTGCCCCAATGCGGCAGAAATGCGGGCGTGAAATCGGGCGGCGTGGGGCGGTATTCGCCGGGCGCGTTGCCGGGCTCTTCATCGATTTCTTGATCGAAGCCGTCGTCCTGTCGCGCCTCGAGGATCGCGTCGGCGACGACGTTCCCGATCTCGATAGCGACGGTCTTGGCAGGGCCGTTCGGCGTGCGATCGAGGGTTTGGCGCAGCTCGGCGGTCAGGGGGGCGAAGCGCTGCGGAAAGAAGTGGGTGAGCACCGAGTGAGCAGCGGTCGCGACGGCGAGGTCCTGGTCGGCCGGGACGACGACGCGCACTTGGCGGTCGTAGAGCTCGTAGCGGCGGTCGATGACGTTGAGCGCGTCGTGGACGGCGATCGAAGCGATCGCGAGGATGCGCGACTCGTTCACGGGATCGATCCCGAGCGAGGCGGTCGTTTCGGTCGCGATGCGGTTCCAGCGCAGAACTTCGTGCTCGGCAGGCGTGGCCGCGGCGAGCGC
>CAZPJJ010000502.1:0-2910 GCA_964586535.1 uncultured Acidobacteriota bacterium
GACGTCACCGAGGCCAAGGTCGCCGAGCACGAGCTTCGCGAGATGCTCATCGAACGCGACCGCGCCCGGCGCGACGCGCTGACGCTCGCGGAGAAGTCCGAGTCGGCGAGCCGCGCGAAGAGCCTCTTCCTGGCCAACATGAGCCACGAGATGCGCACGCCGCTCAACGGCGTGATCGGCATGACGCTGCTGCTGCTGGACACCGAGCTCGACGAGGTGCAAAACCAGTACGCGCAGACGATCCGGGCCAGCGGCGAGTCGCTGCTGGCGATCGTCAACGACGTGCTCGACCTCTCCAAGATCGAAGCGGGCAAGATGCTGCTCGAGGAGATCGACTTCGAGCCGCGCGTCGTCGTCGCGGATCTAATGCGGATGGTCGGCCTGAGAGCCGCCGAGAAGGAGCTCGCGCTCAGCGCGGAGATCGACGACGCCGTACCGGCGGTCTTGCGCGGGGATCCCACGCGCTTCCGCCAGGTGCTCGTCAATCTCGTCGGCAACGCGATCAAGTTCACGCCGGCAGGAAGCGTGACGCTCCGTGTGGGTGTCGAGCCTCAGCCGGGCGACGCGGCCATGCTGCGCTGTTCCGTCTCGGACACCGGAATCGGAATTCCCGAGGACAAGCGCGACGAGATCTTCGGCCACTTCACGCAAGCCGACGCCTCGACGACGCGGCGCTACGGGGGCACCGGACTCGGCCTCGCGATCTCGCGAAAGCTCGTCGAACTGATGGGCGGCTCGATCGGCGTGCGCAGCGAAGTCGGCCGCGGCTCCACGTTCGAGTTCACGCTTGCCCTCAAGCGCGGCCTGCGCGGCGCCGCCGCGGACGCGCTCGAGCCCGTGAGGGTGCGCAGCGATGCGCGCGTGCTCCTCGTCGAAGACAACGCGGTCAATCAGCGCGTCGCGGTCGGACTGCTCCGCCGACTGGGCCTGCAGGTCGACGTCGCCGGGAATGGAGTAGAAGCTCTCGCGGCCATTCGCGAGGCCGTGTACGACATCGTGCTGATGGACGTGCAGATGCCCGAGATGGACGGCATCGAAGCGACGCGGCAGATCCGCGCCGCGCGCCACGGCGCCTGGGATCCGGCCGTGCCGATCGTCGCGATGACCGCCCACGCGATGGAAGGCGATCGCCAGCGCTGCCTGGACGCGGGCATGAACGACTACCTCACGAAGCCGATCGTCGGCGAGAGCCTCGTCGAAGTGCTCGCACGATGGATCCGCGCGGAGGCGAGATCCGCGGAGCCCGCCCCGCGCTGACGCTAGCGTCGAGCTTCCGCCTGGTCTCTCTTGCCAGTCGCTACAGGTAGACCGCTTCGCAGGTGACGATGGCCGTGTCCGTCTCGTCGAGGAGCGTCAGCGAATCTCCAGCGATCGCATGCCGCTTGGTCTTGCCGAGCGCCTGCGCAAGCGCGCGCTCTTGCGCGTCGAGCGGCGGCGGGCAGGCCATGAGCGTGGTCGCCGAACCCGTGAACGTCAGCGCGTCGCCTTCGACCGTGAATCCGCCGACGAGCTGGTTGCAGCCCACCGTCGCGGAGTAGCGGTTCTCGCCGTCCTCGGACTTCAGCATGATCCGCGGTTCCTTGTGCCCCTCGACGGTGCTCACCGCTTCACCCCCCAGGGTGACGATTTTCCAGTAGGTGTTGGTGAGCGACGCCGCGGGCTTGTTCGCGGCGGGAGGCGCCTCCGAGACCATCTTCATCAGGATCTCGACCTCGTTGCCCGCGCCGCCCGTGAGCACGCTGTGAATCGTGTCCGACGTGAACTTGAGCTGGTCCGAGACGAGCACTCGCGCGCGAACCGCGTAGCGGCGGCCGGGATCGATCGCCACCGCGGGGACGGTGAGGTTGAAGCGGAAGGGCGGCGCCGTGGGGTTCTCGATCGTTGCGCGCGCGATCTCGGCCGCCTGCGCGTCGGCGAGTGTCACATCCTCGAGGACGGCTTCGAAAACGGCGTTCGGCGGCAGGGCGATTCGCTCGCGATAGAGAGCCGTGCCCGTGACGGTGACCATCTGCGCGTCCTTGGACATCGTTGCGGGCTCCTCGCCCGACCCGCTCTCGGGAGAACTCGTCACGGCACATCCCGCCAGCACGACAAGTGCGACCACGAGGAAGAGCGACGCCCCGCGTGACGGAAGGATCGAGAACGAATGGATTCTGATCATCGGAGACTCCGTTGACACCCCCGCGAAAGTCTACCCGCGCAGGACCGACGGCCTCACTCGCGGGCCCATTTGATCTGGAACTCGATCTCTTCCTCGTCGTCCGAGCGCTCGTGCTCGATCGTGTATGTCGCCCGCACCGGCACGTAGATGCGCTCGCCGGCGATCTGGATCTCGAAGCGGGTGTCGTTCTCGATGGCATCGGCGAGCCGCCGCAGCTTGGCGACGAACTCCGCCTTGGGATAGCCCTTTTCGATGTCGCGATCCATGGATCTGCTCCTTCTCTTGCTTCGTGTGAATGGCTGGCGCCGCGCTCGGGCGTTCAGGACTGTGCGTGCCTGCGGTCGTCCACGTCTTCGATGTCGTCGAGAAACTCGACGACGCCCGACTCGAGCGAGTACTCGGCCCCGACCACGAGGAGCCCGTCCCTCGCGATGAGATGCTCGAGGATTGTCGAGCCGCGTCGCAGATGATCGACGGAAACTTGGAGATTCGCGCGCACCGCGGCGCGGACCATTTCCTCTTCCGTGCGCGGCGTTCCGCTGCGCAGCAGCGGTTCCACCGAGGGCCGGATGCGATCGACGATCGAGCGAAGGTTGGGCGACTGGAACTCCCACGGGCGAGCGAGTTCTTCGATCGTGGCCAGGATGGCGCCGCAGCGGGTGTGCGCGAGCACGACGACCAGCCGTGTTCCGTAGCGCCCCGCGGCGAACTCGATGCTGCCTACCTGCGAGGGCGCCACGATGTTGCCC
>CAZPJJ010000503.1:0-2847 GCA_964586535.1 uncultured Acidobacteriota bacterium
CGGAATTCAGCCGCTGATCAGGGTGCGGAGGGCGGCGCGAGTTCGCGCGCGAGACTGTCGTCGATGCCGCGTTCGACGACCGGAGTTCCGTCCAAGCTCCGCAGGTCCATCTGGCTGAGGTCGAGGCGCGGCGCGAATGCGCGTTCGAGAAAGAGATCCGCCAGCGCACGCGCGTCGTCCTCGAAACGCACGGACTCGTCCGCGAGCGGCGCGCTGCCTGCCGGTCGTGTCGCATCGGCGCGGAGCACTTCAGCGACATCCACGCAGACGAGGCGCGCGCCCGCGGCGCCGTCGAGACAGAGCGCCGACCCGCTGGCCGCGATCGCGAACGGACTGGCGGCGTCGCGTTCGAAGCGCCGTGACGCGTACGCGAGGCGCGCCGCGCGCGCGGCCGTCTCGGAGCCGGATCCTGTCGAGATCGCGGCTGGGAGCGCGAAGCCCTCGCGGCGGAGCAGTCCCGGATCGACCGCGAGCACTTCGTCGAGAAGGGGCCACGCGCGGTCGCGATCGCCACGGTCCAGCGCGCACGAGGCCATGCGCAGCGCCAGCCGCGCATCGACGAGTAGCGCCGCGCGAGGCAGGGAAGCCCGGGCTCGCGCGCCCGCGTCGAGACAGCGTATGGCGTCCCCTTGGACGAAACGCGCCTCGGCCTCGAGCACGTCGAGGTTGGCGTGCCAGAGCGCCTTCGGAAAGCGTGATTCGGGAACTCCCGGTCCCGCGCGCAGTTCCTCGATGAGCGCGAGCGAAGCGCCGGCGCCGAAGAGCGCGATCGCGTCCGGGTAGAGCCATTCGGGAGCGCCGAGTTGCGTGGTTTCTCCATCGGGACGCGAGAGCGCGGGGCGCAATCCGCCATCCTGCAGAATGGGCTTGACCCGACGACCCGAGAGCCACGCCAACGTGCTCTGAACGAGGCTCTCGGCGACTAGCGCCGGCTTCTTCGCAGGCGGCGCGATCGCTGCGCGCTCCGCGGCACGCTCGGCGAGCGTCATGCGGATGCGCCTGTCGAGCAGCGCCTCTTCGGCGGCGAGTTCCGCGGACGAACCCGAGAGGTGCGACGTGCGATCGGGACGACTGCGTGCACGCATCGAAGCCGCGAGCGCGCGCTCGGGATGTCCGGCGATCAAGAGCAACTCGGCCGCCACGACGAGATCTTGCGCTTCGTGGTGTTGCCGGAGGCGCGGGGGAAGCGCGCGTCCGAAGGCGAGCATTCTGCGCGCGGCGTCCACCGCCTCTCCGAGCCGGCCTTGCAGCGCGTAGAGTCCGACGAGATGCCGCCAGGGATTCGAATTCAAGTCGAGGTCGGCGGTCGCTTCGAGCAGATAGCGTTCGGCTTCTTCGTAGCGGCCGATTTCCAGCGCCGAGAGCGCCGCGTTCGCCAACGCCAAGCCCGGCACCTCGTAGACCTCGCGTGCCGTCTGGAGCATGTCCATGCACGCCTCATACCCATCGATCGCGCAGAGACCGTTCTTCGCGACGAGCTCGTCGAGCTTGCGGCCGCCCGCGATCGCTCTCGCGGCGACCTCTCGCGCCTCCGCGACGCGGCCCATCTTCATCAGCGGCCACACCTGGAAGCTGATGGGATTCCACTCGTGCTCGTCGCGGAGCGTACGGTAGGCCGCGAGCAACTCGCCGTGGAGCCCGAGGTCGGAGAGGGCCTGTGCCTCCTGCCAGACGATCGTCTCGTGCCAGAGCATGGCGCCGGGCAGAACGGCGCCGTCGGCGGTCTCGAGCGAGTTTCGTGCCTCTCGCAGATGGCGCAACGCCAGCGGCACGTTGCCCTCACCATCGTGAAGCGCGACGGCCAGCGCGTAGCGCGCGGGTACCGAGTCGGGACGATCGCGCAGCAATCCCGAGGCGATCTCTCGTGCGCTGACGAAGCGTTCCTCGTCGAGCGCCTCCAGGGCTTTGCGCTCGGCGGGGGTGGCCGGCAGTTCAGCGACGGACCAGGCGAGCGCGGCACTGGCGAACGCACTGGAGACGACGACCGACGTGAAGAGCTGGATGAGACGCACGCCATGATGATGGGGTCCGCGCCGCGATCGGTCCACACCGCGGAGCGCGCGCGAGCCCCCATGCGAAACGCCCCACCGGCGCGGGGCCGGTGGGGCGCTCGGAGTGGTGCGGGGCGCTCTCGGGCTCGGGAGCGCGGCCGCGCGGCGTGGCGTTCAGCGGATGCCGACCGCCACGGCCTCGGTGGGCCTGGAAATTCTTTCGGCGGGGACCGTTGCCAGTCCCGAGTCGGCGTGAATGACCCGGAAGGCGCGGAACCCTGCGCGTCCGTCGTCGGAGTCCTTGAACCGGTAGCGGATGCCGACGATGTGCAAGAGGCCGCGCGGATCGCGCTCGAGGGCGAGATAGGCGCGCGCACCGCTGGGGATCGGCTCCGCGATCTGTTTGTCGAGGACCGCGACCTGTTTGCCGTCGATCAGCACGGCGACACGATCCTTGAAGAGTCCGACGGCGACGATCTTCACGTGACCGCCGGCGTAGAGCTGATCACCGATGACGACCATCTGCGGGACGTAGGCCTCGAGACTCGGTGCACCGGCGATGGCGGCACCGGTGAGCGCCAGCGCCAGGGCGCTCAGCGCGGCGCAGGTCCTCAGAGCGGCGTGGGCTCGGCGGTTCATGCGTGCGTCCTCCTCGGCAAGGACGATCGCAAGGCCGATGCCACGCCAGACGGCGGTTCGATCGGTCGAGAACGGTGATTGAGGAACGGCGCTGGACGCGATGCGGATGTCCGACGCCTGTCATTCCGCGCCGAGGATCGGCCAACCTGATGAGAGCCTGACCGATTCCCGGTCAGGTCCGAGTCAGAGTGCTGCGGGCGAGTCGTTCGAGCGGCTC
>CAZPJJ010000504.1:0-2847 GCA_964586535.1 uncultured Acidobacteriota bacterium
CATTGAGGGTCGGGTCGTCACCGGCCGCCTGCTCCGTCTCGCGGTCGAGCGCGACCTACGGGACCGCGAGCACGGCGAGGATCGCGGTCTCCGCTTCAACGCGATCCGAGGGATACGGGCGGCATGGTGGATCGAGCATCGCACCCGACTCTCGAAAGGGGTCCTTGCGGGGAAGCCGTTCATTCTCGAGCCCTGGCAGGTCTGGGTTCTCTACGTGCTCTTCGGGTGGGAGCGGCTCGTCGACGGGAAGTGGGTCCGGCGCTATCGAAAGGCGTACATGAGCATGGGGCGCAAGAACGGGAAGACGGAGCTCGTCGCCGCGATCGGCCTCGCGTTCCTGTTCCCGTCTCTCGGTCTAGGCGGCGAAATCGGGGGCGAAATCTACTCCGCGGCGACGACGCGGGATCAGGCGGGGTACTGCTGGAAGGCCGCCGCGCAGATGGCGAAGCGATCGCCTCTCCTGAGACGCGAGATCGGAATCCATCCCTCGCGCTGGAACCTTGCGCACTACGAGAGCGAGTCTCGATTCGAGGCGGTCGCGTCGAACGCCGACACGCTCGACGGCCGCGGCCCCAACCTGGTCATCATCGACGAGTACCACGAGCACCCGACGAGCGCGGTCATGGACGTGCTGGAGTCGGGCCAGGGAGCCCGGTCGGAACCGCTCACTCTCGTCATCACGACCTCCGGCGCGAAGCGCGACGGTCCGTGCTGGGACCTGGAACAGGACGCGGTGCGCGCACTCGAAGGAATCGGCGGTGAGGCGTCGGCGGACGATCTCTTCGCCTTCGTGTGCCACCTCGACGAGGGGGACGATCCGTTCGTCGAATCGAACTGGGTGAAGGCCAACCCGAATCTCGGCGTGAACCTGCGGCTCGACTTTCTGCGGACCGAGGCGTCGATCGCGAAGCGGCAGACGCGGAAGCTCAACGAGTATCTCCGCAAGCACTGCAACCTGTGGACCGAGGTCTCGACGGCTTGGCTCCCGATGCCGGATTGGGACGCGTGCGCGGCCCCGGCCGATCCGCGACCCGATACGGGGAGGCGCGCGTGGGTCGGGCTCGACCTCTCGACATCGCGGGACTACACCGCCGCGGTCGCGCTCCTCGAGCCCGGCGAGGACGGAGTCTGGGACGTCGTGCCGCACTTCTGGATCCCGTCGGAAAAGCTGGAGGACCGAGAGCGGACGGACCGGGTCCCGATCGCGACGTGGGTCAAGCAGGGACTCGTGCAGGTTTCGAGCGGGGCCGTCCTCGACTACTACGACGTCGAGCACTGGCTTTTGAACTTCAGGGAAAAGTACGACGTCGTCGAGGTCCCGATGGACCCGCACAACGCGACGATGTTCATGACGCGCCTTGAGGCGCTCGGATTCGCCGTCGTTCAAATGCGTCAGGGTTGGGTCACGATGAATCCGGCGATCAAGGAAACCGAGCGCTGGATCCTTCAGCGGAAGATCCGCCACGGCGGGAATCCGGTGCTCCGCTGGATGTTCGCGAACGTCGCACTCGCGCGCAACCCTCGCGACAACCTGAGCCTCGACAAGGGACGCAGCGCGGACCGGATCGACGGGATCGTGTCGCTGTGCATGGCGGTGGGGCGCGCCTCCGTCACCGAATCCTACGGTCCGATCGTGACCATCCTGGACGACGAGGAGGAAGCGTCGTGAGGCTGCGCGACAGGGCGCGCAACGCGTGGCACGTCCTCCGCGGTAACTGGGAGGCGGCGGACGACTTCTGGTATCGCAGCGCCGCGTGGAGCGGCACGACGCTCTCCGGACTCGCGATCACCCCCGAGGGCGCGCTCGCCCACTCGGCGGTGCAAGCGTGCGTGCGGATCATCTCCGGCACCGTCGCGAAGGTGCCGGCGGCGGTCTATGAGCGCATAGGGGCCGAAGACCGGAAGCGGGTGAAAGACCACCCGGTCCACTACGCGCTCAACGTCCGTCCCAATCCGTGGCAGACGTCGTTCGAGTTCCGTCGAATGATGACGGCGCACGTCGCCTTGCGCGGTAACGCGATCGCCGTGAAGCGACGCACCGGGAACACGCTGGAGCTGATCCCGGTCCACCCGGACCGCGTTCGGTGGGAGCAAAACGACGACTTCTCCATCACCTACCGGGTCAGTCGGAAGAACGGCTCGCCGGCGATATTCGCGCAATCGGAAGTCCTCCACCTTCGGGACCTCACGCTTGACGGCGTGACCGGGCTGTCGCGGATCGAACAGGCGCGCGAGGGGGTGGCGCTCGGACTCGTCGCCGAGCAAGCGGGAGCCTCGTTCTTCGGAAACGACGCGACCCCGGCGGGATACATCAAGACCGATCAGCCCGTGACGGAGCCGCAGCGGAAGGCCGAGCTCAAGGTATGGAACGAGGTCCACGGCGGGCGAATGAATCGTGGCAAGACGGCGTTTCTCGGCAGAGGGGCCGAGTACAAACCGATTCAGATGACGAACAAGGACGCGCAGTACATCGAACTGCGCGCCTTCCAGATCGAGGACGTCGCGCGGCTCTACGGACTGCCCCCGCATCTCATCGGTCAGACCGAGAAGCAAACGAGCTGGGGCACGGGCGTCGAGCAGATGAGCATCGGCTTCGTTGCGTTCCACATGCTCGATTGGTTCGTAGTCTGGGAGAGCGCGGCGGCGCGCGATCTGTTCGAGGTTCCACAAGACGAGTACCTGGAGCACATCGTGGACGCGCTCTTGCGCGCCGACTACAAGACCCGGATGGAGGGCCACGCGATCGCGATCGCCAACGGGATCTCGAATCCAGACGAGGCTCGCCGAAGGGAGAACATGAACGCGCGCACCGACGGGTTGGGGGGTCGCTACCTGATGCCGTCGAAC
>CAZPJJ010000505.1:0-2837 GCA_964586535.1 uncultured Acidobacteriota bacterium
GCCGGCACCGCTCGAGGACGGCATGCGCGTGCGCGTCCACCACTACACCGCCGAGGTGATGGGCCGCCTGCGCGTCCCCGCGCCGGGATCGGTCGCAACGGGCGAGGAGGGCGCCGTGCAGGTGCGCCTCGAGGCGCCGCTTGCCGCGCTGCCGGGCGATCGCTTCGTGCTGCGCCGCTACAGTCCGCTCGAGACGCTCGGCGGCGGCACGATCGTCGACATCGATCCGCCGCGCTGGCGGCGCGCGGATCCCGCGTGGCCCGAGCGCACGCGCGCCCTCGCCCGTGAGGCGCCGCGCGAGCGACTGCGCCGCGCGATCGAGGAGTCGGGCGCGCAGGGCGTCTCGCTCGCCGAGCGCGCGATGCGCTGGGCCATCGAGCCCGACGACGCGCGCCGCATGTGCGAGGCCGGGCTCGGCGATCCGCCGATTCTCGTGCTCGGCCGCGACCGGGCGATCTCTCCGGCCGGCCTCGAGGCCTTCGTCAACGAGGTGCGCGCGGTGCTCGACGCGTTCCATGCCGAGCGCCCGCTCGAAGACGGTCTTTCGCCCGACCGCCTCCGCGCCCAGGTCGCCCCGCTCTGGACGATCGACGAGGTGCGCGAGGCGCTGGCGACGGACAAGGCCCAGCGCTCGGTCGTCGTCGGCGCGAACGCCGTCGCGCTCAAGAAGCACCGCGTCGCGCTCGATCCTTCGGCCGCGGCCGACCTCGAGCGCCTCCGCGCCGCCCTCGAACACGCGGGGCTCGAGGCGCGCACCACGGACGAGCTCGTCGCCGAGACCGGCGTGCCGCGCTCGCGCCGCGAGGCGCTCATCCTCGCCGCGCGCCGCCGCGAGGTGATCCGCGTGAAGGAAGACCTGTGGCTGGCATCGGGCCCGTGGCAGCAGCTCGTCGAGACGCTGCGCGCGGAGGCCGCGGCGGGCAGGGAGGTCATCGACGTAGCCCGGTTCAAGGACCTTTTCGGGCTCTCGCGCAAATACGCGATCCCGATCCTCGAGTGCCTGGACGACATGGGCGTGACGCGCCGCGCCGGGAACCAGCGCGTGATCCGTAGCGTCGGGAGCCCGGGCGCGGAATAATGCGGGGGTCGCCGCCGAGGCGAGACCCCCCGGGTCCCGCGGCGCTCGCGGCTCTGGAGACGAGGATGAACACCACGCTTGCCCTCTTAGGACCCTTCGGGCTCCCCGAGATCCTCGTCATTCTGCTGATTCTCGTGCTCATCTTCGGAGCACGGAAGCTTCCCGAACTCGGGCGCGGCATCGGCGAGGGCATCAAGAACTTCCGCTCCTCGATGCGCACCGAAGACGACTCATCCACGAACGAGAACGGCGACGCCGCGAAACCCAGCGACCGCCGCATCTCCTCCTGAGCCGGCCCGATCGATTCATGCCAGCCGCGCCGGACGGGTCGTGGATTTGCTGGGGGCGGATCCAGCGTTTCCGGCACGGGCTTCATGACTAGTCCGGGCTAGGGGGCAAGCCGATCGGCCAGGGGCGCGCCAGGTCAGATCCCGAATCACCGCGTCTGGCGAGGCGCCTCGTCCTTCCCGCCACCGGCGCTCTCGATCCCGTCACCGAGTCGGCCTACGTCCGCCGCTTCGAGCGCGAACTCTCGGGGGCACCGCTCCTTCCCGCCTCCTCGGCCGATCTCGCGCGTGCCGTGCGTCGCGCGAGCGTCGTTCTCGTGGGGGATTTCCACGCGCTGCCGTCGGCGTGTCAGGTCGCGACGGAGCTCTTGCGCACGCTCGCCTCTGGCGCGGCGCGGCCCGCGATCGGGGTGGAACTCGCACACGGCCGCGATCAGCGCGCGCTCGACGCGTTCCTCGCCGGGACCATCGGCGAGCGCGAGTTGCGGCTCCGGCTGCGCGATCGCGAGGAGTGGGGCTACCCGTGGGAGGGGCCGCGGGCGCTCCTCGCCGAGGCGCGTGCGCTCCGGGTGCCTGTCGTCGCGCTCGACGCTCCGCCTCGCGGCGGCGTCGCCGACCTGCGGGTACGCGATGCCGTCGCCGCGGCGCGCATCGCCGCGCTCGCGCGCCGCGGGTTCGCCCCCGTGCTCGTCGTCTTTGGCGAGGCCCACCTCGCCTCCGCGCATCTGCCGCGCCGGCTTGCCCGGGAGGGCGTGCCGCCCGATCGCATCGTGCGCGTCTTCGCGGACCTCCCCCTCGGAGGCACCGCTCCCGAACTCCCGACGACGCTCTCGCAGACGGAGGGCGGAGCTTTCGTGGCGCACCGCCTTCTTCCGTCGTCGAGGCCCGCGGCACTGGCCAAAACGTGGCGCCGCTGGGCCGCGACCGAGAGCTGCGCGCGGCGGCCCGACGTGGCGAACACCGTGCACGGGCTCTTCACGATCGGGCTTGCCTCGATCGGCCTCGATCCCCGCGCGCAGCGTTTTGCCGAGGGGCGTTTTCTCGCCGATCTCGAGCCGGAGGTGCTTGCCGCCGAGCCGACGTCGCGAGCCCTGCGCCGCCTGGCCGAGGTGGGCCTCGGGCTCCGCGCCGCCGAGCGCGTGCTCGCTCGCGCGCGGACCCTCGGTGCGAGCGCGTTGCCCGCTGAAGAGATCCTCGTCGTCGACCGGCCGGATCTCTCGACGCTGACCTCGGAGGTTTCGCGCCTCCTCGGGCGCGCGCTCGTGGTCGCGGGACGCGGCGGCGAAGCGCCTCCCGCGGAAACCCCGTGGTTCGAACTCGAGGAAACCCTCGCGGCGACGATCCTCCGGCTCCTGGATCCAGTCCGCGTGCGAGAGCGAGGCGGGCGGGGCACGAACCACGCGAATCCGTCCGAACCCGTTCTTGCCGCGCGCCGCCGCGGGGGGCGCCTTGCCGACGCCGTCGTTGGCGGG
>CAZPJJ010000506.1:0-2817 GCA_964586535.1 uncultured Acidobacteriota bacterium
ACCGCGAGCACGACGAGGATCCGGGCGGCACGCGGCAGGCGCCGCCAGGAGGCCACGACGCGGTTCCGGGCGCGAGTGAGCGCGGACTCGCGCTCGCCCTGGACCTCGTTCTCGGGTGCGCTCATCGAATTCCTCGGCACGTCCGCGGCGCGGCGCGCGCCCGAGATGATAGCCCCACGCAGGATGCCGATCCCCTTTAGCCCGGTCTACTCATGAAGCCCTGGCCGAAAAAATTCCGGACCTGCCCGCCCGAAATCTGCGGCAGTCTCAGCGCAGGTTTCAGGAAGAGCCGGCTTAGCGGCGGACGAGACGTGCGGCGACGAACCCGTCGGTGCCCGAGATGTCGGGTCGCAACACGACGCGATGCGGATCGGGCGCGTGGCAGCCTTCGGCACAACCACCGAGCCACGGACGCGGATCGACCGCGGTGAACTCCTCGTGCGTGTCGAGAAAGCGGGCGATCTGCGCGCGACCCTCCTCGGGCTCCAGCGAACACACCGCGTACACCAGCGTACCCTGCGCGCCGACGAGCCTCGCGGCGCTGGCGAGCAAACTCGCTTGCACGGCCGCACATCGATCGAGATCCGACGGATCGATCCGGTGGCGCTTCTCAGGCCTTCTCCGCAGCGTGCCGGTCCCCGAGCACGGCGCATCGAGTAAGACGAGCCCGCAGCTTCCGTCGCGGAGCGGCGGTCGCAGGCCGTCGGCGCGTACCGCTCGAACGAGTGCTCTCTCGCCATGCTTGGCCAGCGTCTCACCAAGGATGCGCGCGCGGCTGCGCACGGGCTCGATCGCGACGAGCGGCGGCGCACCGGGTGCATCGGCCATGAGCACGGCCTTGCCTCCGGGAGCCGCCGCGAGATCCACGATCGGCCTCGCGTCGCCCCGTTCCGGACTCGCGAGCCGGGCGACGAGCGCTGCCCCTTCGTCGAGAAGGACGATCGCTCCGCGCTCGAAGGCTCGTGTTGCCTGCGGAGCGCCCTGCGTGACGGTGAAGCCGCGCGGATGAAGCGTCGAAGGCAACGTGGAGACGCCCTCGCGGTCGAGTTCCTCGATGACGCGCTCCGCATCCTCGCGCGCCGTGACGACGAAGAAGGGACGCGCGGGTTGGCAAGCGGCAACCGCCATCGCCGTCGCGGCCGCCCGCCCGTACTCGCGGTCCCAGCGCTCGACCAGCCATCCCGGTAGCGCGAGACGCGGATCCAGCGGCGGGGGGCCTTGGCTCAGGGCGCGGCGCAGCACGGCGTTGACGAGCCCCGCCGCGGGCGCATTCACGAGCGCTCGCACCGCCGAGACGGTCGTGCTCACGGCGATCGGTACGGGCCGATCGAGCAGCCACGCCTGGGCGATCCCCACGCGCAGCGCGGCGCGCACTTCGGGCTGGATCCGCTGGTACCCGCCGTGCACGAAAGGCGCGAGGCTGCGGTCGAGAAGCACCTGCCAGCGGAGCGTGGCGAGCACGAGCGCATGGAGGAGCCCGCGGTCGCGGCGGTCGTCGAAGAGGATCTCGCGGTTCTGCAACAGGCGATCCGACCAGGCGCCGGATTCGATGCGCGCCAGGATGGAGATTGCCTCGCGACGCACGACATCCGACGGCACGTGGTCAATGACGCTCAAGGCCTGCTTCCACGCGATCGAGCGGTCGCGCCCGATCGAGATGACGCCCGCGCAGAGCCGCACCGGCGCTCATGGTCTTGCTTCCGGCTGGCTGCACGGAGTGAAGGCGCAGCGTGGTCCGCTCGCCGCAAGCGATGTCCACCCATTCACCTTCAGCCGCGACGATCGTTCCCGCGGGAGCATCGCTCGCCGCGGCGCGGGCCTCGACATCGATCAAACGCACTCGGCCCTTGGGCCCCTGCGCCACGACGGGGGGCCAGGGATCGAAGGCTCGCACCGCCCGCTCGATCGCGAGGGCGGGCCGCGCCCAATCAACGTGGCCGTCCGCGGGCGAGAGCGGCGGCGCCTGCGTGGCGTGCGCGTCGATCTGCGGGCGGGGCGAGACGCTGCCTTCCGCCAAGCGTGCGAGCGTCTCGACGAGCAGGGCCGCGCCGACATCGGCAAGGCGCGCGCCGAGGCTCGCGGCGCGCTCGCGCGGCTCGATGGCGACGGACTCCTGCAGGAGGATCGGTCCCGTGTCGAGCCCGCGGTCCATGCGCATGCTCGTCACGCCCGCGCGATCGTCGCCCACGAGGAGCGTGTGCTGAACGGGACTCGCGCCGCGGTGCCGCGGCAGCAGCGAGAAATGCAGGTTGATCGCGCCGTGAGGCGGCGTCTCGAGAAGACGACCCGGAAGAATGCGGCCATAGGCCACGACGACGTGCGCCTCCGCCGCGGGTGCGAGGATCGGCTCGCGATTCTCGACACCGCGCAGCGTCGTGGGCTGCAAGACGGGTGCGATTCCCAACTCCACTGCGGCGCGCTTCACCGGCGGGGCCTGCGGCTCCCGCGACCTGCCGGCGGGCGCATCGGGCGCAGTGACGACGGCTGCGACATCGTGGCCCGCGGCCACGAGGGCTCGCAGGGAGGGGACGGCCCACTCGGGCGTGCCGAAAAACACGATCTTCACGGCGAGCCTTTCACCCCGATGGTCCGAGAAGCCCCGCGCCGAATCGCTCGATCCTCTGGGCCGCGCCCGGGACGCTCCCGCCGCGCGCTTCACGATTGCAGCGGGACCGCCCGTGGCAAACGCTGCGTTCAGCCGAGAACGATGGCCTCCGGCCACTCTCCGCGCCGGCGCAGCTTGTCGATCTTGCGCAGGACGAGACTGCGCTTGAGCGGACTCATGCGTTCGAGGAACACCTTGCCGTCGAGGTGATC
>CAZPJJ010000507.1:0-2815 GCA_964586535.1 uncultured Acidobacteriota bacterium
GCCTGCGCCGCTCGCGCCTTTATCTGCCCGGCAACGACCCCAAGCTGGTCATCAACGCCAAGCTCTACGCCGCCGACGGGCTCATCCTCGACCTCGAGGACTCCGTGCACCCGAACGAGAAAGACGCCGCGCGCGTCCACGTGCGCCACGTGCTGACCTCGCTCGACCTCGGCACCGCCGAGCGCATGGTGCGCATCAACCAACTCCCCGCCGGGCTCGCGGATCTCGAGGAGATCGTCCCCGCCGATCCCGATCTGATCTTGATCCCGAAGGCCGAATCCGCGAGCGACGTGAAAACCGTCGACGCGCGCATCCGCGAGATCGCCCCGCGCCACGGCATCACGCGCTCGATCTGGCTCATGCCGATCCTCGAATCCGCGCGCGGCATCGAGAACGCGCTCGAGATCGCGATGGCCAGCGAGCGCGTCGTCGCGCTGACGATCGGCCTCGAGGACTACACCGCCGACCTGGGCGTCGTGAAAACCAAAGAAGGCGACGAGACGCTCTGGGCCCGCCAGCGGCTGATCAACGCCGCGCGCGCCGCGGGCGTGGCGGCGATCGACTCGGTCTACGGCGACGTCGGCGATCTCGAGGGCCTTCTGGCCTGGGGCCGCCGCGCGCGCGCGCAGGGCTTCTCGGGCATGGGCTGCGTCCACCCGCGGCAGATCGCCGTCATCCACGAGGCCTTCGCGCCCTCGCCCGACGAGATCGCGCGCGCGCTGCGCATCGTCGACGCGTTCGAGGAGGCCAAGGCGAAAGGCCTGGGCGTCGTCAGCCTGGGCTCGAAGATGATCGACGCGCCCGTCGTGCGGCGCGCGCTCGCGCTCGTCGAGCGGGCCAAGCAGATGGGGCTCGTCGCTGCCGGAGGCGAGGGCGAGGAGGAATCCCGATGAGCGGCCGCCACGATCTCGTCGTCAACGCGGCCGAGCGCCGCGTGCCCACCGTCGTCAACGGCCGCGCGCAGACGCCCTATCGCGGCGTCGGCGGCTACGAGCCGCAAGGCCGCAAGCACGCGCCGCCCGTGCGCTCCGCCAAGGACTACCCGGCCACGGGCGACAAGCGCGTCCCGACGCTGCGCGAAGCCCTCGAGCGCTGCGGCCTGCGCGACGGCATGACGATCTCGTCCCATCACCACCTCCGCAACGGCGACCGCGTGGCGCTGCGCGCGCTCGAGACCGCCGCCGAGATGGGCGTGCGCGACCTGATGTGGTTTCCCTCGGCGTCTTTTCCCTGTCACGAGCCCGTGATCGAGCTGATGGAGCGCGGCTTCGTGCACCACATCGAAGGCTCGATGAACGGCCCGCTCGGGCGCTTCTGCTCGCAGGGCAAGATGCGCGGCAAGGGCGTGCTGCGCTCGCACGGCGGGCGCTGGCAGGCCATTCAAGACGGCGAAGTGCCCATCGACATCGCGGTCATCGCCGCCCCCACCGCCGACGCCTTCGGCAACGCCAACGGCTCGCACGGCAAATCCGCCTGCGGCTCGCTCGGCTTCGCGCTCGCCGATTCGATCTACGCCGACCACGTCATCGTCGTCACCGACAACCTGGTGCCTTTCCCCTGCATCCCCTGGCAGATCCAGGGCAACAACGTCGATGTCGTCGTCGAAGTGGATTCCATCGGCGATCCCGCCAAGATCGTCTCTGGCACCACCGAAATCACCAAGAGCCCCGACCGCCTGATCATCGCCGAGTACATCGCGCGCTTCCTGCGCGAAACCGGCATCATGCGCGACGGATTCTCCTTTCAGGCCGGCGCCGGCGGCATCGCGCTCGCGTTTCTCGCCTATTTAGCGCCGATGATGCGCCAGGCCGGCGTCAGCGCCGCCTTCGCCCGCGGCGGCTCCACCCGCGTGCTCGTCGAGATGCTCCGCGAAGGATTGATCAAATATCTTCTCGACGGACAAACCTTCGACCTCGACGCCGTCGCCTCGATCCGCGAAGATCCCCGGCACGTTCCCACGACGCCGTTCACCTCTTACAACTTCCACGGCAAAGGCAACTTCGCCTCGATGGTCGACGCCGCCATCCTGGGCGCCACCGAAGTCGATCTGCATTTCAACGCCAACGTCGTCACGCACTCCGACGGCGTGCTCCTCCACGGCATCGGCGGCTGGCAGAACTGCCTCGCCGCCGGCTGCACCATCCTCGCCATCCCTTCCTTCCGCGACCGCATCCCCGTCATCGTCGACCGCGTCACCACCCTCTGCGGCCCCGGCGAACTCATCGACGTCATCGTCACCGAACGCGGCATTGCCATCAATCCGCGCAGACAGGATTTGCTCGACGCCGTGAAGGGCAAAGGCCTACCGATTCGCTCGCTCGAGGAGATCAAGCAGGAAGTGGAGACTTTGTGCGGAGGGAAGCCGGAACCGGCGCGATTGACGGATGAGCCGGTGGCCGTGGTGAAGTGGGTCGATGGGACGGTGCTGGATACGGTGTGGAGGGTGGTGTAGGCGCGCGGGCGTGCCGCGCGCACTCGATAGGGGCCGCGTCCGCGCACGCCGGCGAGCCTCCCGGTCGAGGGGCATCGGCACTACTCCAAGGCAGGACTCCATCCACGATCCTGCCTAAGTCTCTTGGACGCAGCGGTTTTGCCGCGACTCGCCCCCCGTCCCGGGCCCCTTTTCGTTGACGGCAGCCCCCCCGTGACCGTATCCTTCCGCGTCTCAATCGGCGCCGTAGCCAAGTGGTAAGGCAGAGGTCTGCAAAACCTCCATCATCGGTTCGACTCCGATCGGCGCCTCCAAGAGAAAACAGAGGAAGAGGGACAAGAGGCGGTTGCCCCGCGGGGGGGGGGGGGGGCGGGGGGGGGGGGG
>CAZPJJ010000508.1:0-2801 GCA_964586535.1 uncultured Acidobacteriota bacterium
CGGGATGCAAGTCGACGGCAACGACCCGCTCGCGATGTACAAGGCGACACGGGACGCACTCGAGCGCGCCCAGAAGGGCGAAGGCCCGACGCTGCTCGAGGCGCTCACTTACCGCTTGATGATGCACACGACGGCCGACGACCCGAGCAAGTACCGCAACGAAAAGGACGTCGACGTCTGGCACAAACGCGATCCGCTCCTTCGCATGCGCCTCCATCTCGAGCAGAAGAAGCTCTGGGACGACGCGAAGCAAACCGCGCTCGAAGGCGAGGTCAAGCAGGCCATCGACCACGAAGTGCGCATCTACGAGACGTTCGAGCACGGCAAGCCGGACGTCTACTTCGACCACGTGTACGGCACCTCACACCCCGAGATCGAGCGCCAGCGGCAGGAATTCCTCGCCAATCTCGAAGCGGAGCGTTCCGATGCCTAAGATGACGATGGTCCAGGCGATCAACCTCGCGCTTCACCAAGAGATGGAACGGGACCCGTCCATCGTGGTCCTCGGCCAGGACGTGGGGGTCAACGAAGGGGTCTTTCGCGTGACCGCGGGGCTCTTCAAGCACTTCGGCGGGGATCGCGTGATCGACACGCCGCTCGCCGAGTCGGGGATCCTCGGCACCGCGATCGGCATGGCGATGGGCGGCCTCAAGCCGGTCGCCGAGATGCAGTTCTCGGGCTTCTCGTACCTGATGATGGGGCAGTGGGAAGGCCACGCGACGCGCTTCCGCTCGCGCACGCACGGACAGATCACGCTGCCGCTCGTCGTGCGCATGCCCTACGGCGGCAACGTTCGCGCGCTCGAGCATCACTCGGAGAGCCGCGAGGCGCTCTACGCGCACCTGCCGGGCTCGAAGGTCGTGATCCCCTCGGGTCCGCGCAACGCGCGCGCCCTGCTCGTCGCGGCGATCGAGGATCCGGATCCCGTCGTGTTCATGGAGCCTAAGCACTCGTATCGCGCGTTTCGCGAGGAAGTTCCCGACGAGCGCGAGTCGCTGCCGATCGGCCGCGCGCAGGTCGCGATGGAAGGCAAGGACCTCACGGTCGTCTCGTGGGGCTCGATGATCCGCACGGCAGTGCGCGCCATCGAAGAAGTCGCCGCGAAGCGCAGCGTCTCGATCGAGCTCGTCGATCTGCTGACGATTGCGCCGCTCGACATCGATACGATCTGCGAATCGGTGAAGAAGACCGGCCGCTGCGTGATCGTGCAGGAGGCGCCGCGCTCGTTCAGCGTGGGCGCCGAGATCATCGCGCGCATCAACGAAAACGCGCTCATGTATCTCGAGGCGCCGGTCAAGCGCGTGGCACTCGCCGACGTGGTCACCCCTTATTTCGGGCGCGAGCAGCTCTACTTCCCGTCCGTGGGCGTGGCGCGGCGCGCGATCCTGGAGACTCTCGACTTCTGAACCGCGGGGGCGCACACGGCCGCTGCGGAGACTTGGGACGGAGGTAGCCCGTGTTCGAGTTCAAACTCCCCGACCTCGGTGAAGGCATTCACGAAGGCGAAGTGCTGAAGTGGCACGTGGCCGTCGGCGACACGATCGCCGAGGACGCGCCTCTCGTCGACATCGAAACCGACAAAGCCGCGGTGACGATCCCCTCCCCTCGCGCAGGACGCGTCGTCTCGCTCGCCGGCAAGGAGGGCGCGACGGTCCAGGTCGGAAGCGTGATCGCGACGATCGACGACGGTGCCGGTGCCGCCGCGAAGCCCGAGGCGAAGGCCCAAGCAAAGGCCGAGGCCAAGCCCGAGGCCAAGCCCCAGGCGAAGCCGGAGGCTAAGCCCGAGGTCGGTCCCGAGGCGGCGACTCCCGCGGCGAGTGCTCAACAGCAACCCGTCGCGCCCGCGGATCCGAATCGCCGCGTCGCCGCGTCGCCCGCGACGCGCCGGCTCGCGCGCGAACTCGGCGTGGACATCACGGCGGTTCCGGGCTCGGGTCCCGCGGGGCGCGTGACGTCCGACGACGTGAAACGCTTCGCGAGCGGCGGCGGCGCAACGGGTCGTGCCGCGAGTCGGGCGGCGTACGAAGAGGACGACGCGCCGGTCGCGCGCGCGGCGGTCCAAGGCGGCGGAGCGGCGATTCCGTTCCTCGAGATCGAGCCTCTGCCCGACTTCACGGCGTTCGGGCCGGTCGAGCGCGAAGCCGTGCGCTCGATTCGCCGCAAGACGGCGCGCCGCATGACGACGTCGATGATCCTCGTGCCGCACGTGGCGTTGATGGACGACTGCGACGTGACGACGCTCGAGGCGTTCCGCCACGAGGAGAACGCGCGCCGGCAAGGCCAGCCGGGCGGCAAGCTCTCGATGCTGCCTTTCGTGACGAAGGCGGTGACGCGCTGCCTGCAGCGCTTCCCGATGTTCAACGCGAGCCTCGACCCGCATCGCGAAGAGATCGTCTACAAAAAGTACTACGGCGTGGGCATCGCCGTGGACACCGACCGAGGGCTCATCGTCCCGGTCGTCCGCGACACCGACAAGAAAAGCATCGTCGAGATTTCCGCGGCGATCGTCGACCTCGCGACGCGCGGTCGCGACGGCAAGATCGAGGTCGCGGATTTCCACGGCGGCACGTTCACGATCACGAACATTGGGCCGATCGGCGGCAAGGGCCTGATCCCGACGATCAACTATCCCGAGGTCGCGATCCTCGGCATGGGCCGCGCGGAAGCCCGTCCGGTCGTCCGCAACGGCGAGATCGTCGTGCGCACGATCCTGCCGCTGACGCTCACCTTCGATCACCGCATCGCGGACGGCGCCGACGCGGCGCGCTTCATGAAGATGCTCGTCGGACTGCTCGAGAATC
>CAZPJJ010000509.1:0-2797 GCA_964586535.1 uncultured Acidobacteriota bacterium
CGATTGCGGATCAACGATTCGGGCGTGAAGTTCTCTGATTGGGTCCACGAGAACCGGCTGCGCCGTCGCTTGAGCCAAGCGGCGCTCGCGGACGCCGCCGAATTGGGAGAAGCCACAATCAGCCTGATCGAGCGCGGCGAGCGCGATGATGCACCGCCCACACCGCTCACCATCGAGAAGCTGCAAAACGCGTTCGGAGTCGCGTTCCCCGCACTCGTTCCTCGACACTACGACATGCAGATGACTGGCAGTCGCCGCATTGGGGATGCGTCGAGCATCGAACCGCAGCGCGTCCCGATCAACGAGCTCGGCAACCAGACGAACAGTGCTCTCGGCGATCGACCGCCTCCGGGCGAAGCGATTGACGACATTCCCCTACTCGCTGATGTGCGCGGTGGATTGCCTGACGGAGGCGTTTACGACGGCACGGTCGAGGCTCAGCTGCCGGTGCGCCGCATGTACGGGATCGAAGACCCACAGGCGTTCGCGCTGCGCGTGGTCGGAGATTCGATGGCGCCACGAATCCCCGAGGGTGCCATTGTGATCGTCGCGCCGAACGACGAGCGACTCGACGGCGACACGTGCTTCGTGCAGTTCGGCGGTGAGCACGACTACATGGCCACGATCAAGAACGTGTTCGACGCGGGCGAGGATTGGCTGCTCATCGCGGGGAATCCGAACTTCGAGCCGCAATCAGAGCGGGTTCCGAAGGCACATGTGCAGCGCGTCCTGCCGGTCGTGTGGTATGCGGTCCCGACTCGATAGTCATCAACTCCCCCGTTCGACGAAGGAGCATTCAAATGTCGAGAATCCCGAAAAAGGTGGCTGATCGGCTCTCAAAGCAGCTGGGCGCTTACCAGCGCGTGATCGCGAACGCGAAGAGCCGCGACGTCAACGAGTCGGACACAGTGACCATCGTGACGGACATGCTCGCTGACCTCTTCGGATTCGACAAGTACGCCGACCTCACCAGCGAACAGTCGATCCGCGGAACGTTCTGCGATCTCGCGGTCAAAATTGACGGCTCGATCAAGTACCTCATCGAAGTGAAGGCTGTCGGCCTGACGTTGAAAGAGAACCACCTGCGGCAGGCGGTGAACTACGGAGCGAACCAAGGCATCCCCTGGATCGTCCTGACGAACGGAGCCGACTGGGAGATCTATCGAATCACGTTCGAGCGGCCGGTGGGGGTTGAGCATACCTGCTCAATCAACATCCTCGAATCAAATCCTCGCCGCGCTGCGGACCTGGATCGGCTCTTCCTGCTCTGCAAGGAGGGGCTGGCCAAAGCCGTCATCGACGAGTTTCACGAGCACTCGCAGATCGTCAATCGTTTCGTCATCGCGGCCGCGATGCGATCAGAGCCGATTTTGAAGGCGCTTCGGAAGGAGATTCGTCGGCTTGCGCCAAGCGCGAAGGTGTCTGTCGAGGAGATCGCAGCCATTCTTCCGGACGTGCTGAAGCGAGACGTCGTCGAAGGCAACGCAGCCGAAGAGGCGGGGCGCCGCGTGGGACGGGCTTCGCGGAGATCTCAAAAGCGGAACGACACGGCGCGCGAGCCAAAGGATGGCGTGAGCACGGCCACTGGGAATGATCTGCCGCAGCCCGCTTGACCGGCTGGGGGACCGCGCCTACGGAATTGTCTGACATCTAGCATCGCCGCGAAACAGATGGCGCGGCCACCAGATCGGGAACCACTCAGCCTGGGAAACTGAGCCTGATCGCAGGAACACCAAGGATGGTGCTCCGTGGCCCACTGCGCATTGAGGCGGACCCGGCTCGGCAGACTTCAACTCCCCGCGTACACGCACTCGAACATCCCACGCATGGCGATGCGTGGGCGTTTCGGGTGGTGCGCGCAACTCCCGCACGCCCTTCGTTTCGTCCGCACGGCGCTCTTCTGCGCCGCGCGCACCGCTCTCGTCATCGCCTACATCGCGCTGGCCTTCCTCGTCCTCGCTGCCTTCGGCGGCTGCGCCACCGCCAACGAAGCGGCCGAGACGTACCACGCGGAGACCACGGCGAACCACGCCCTGCTCCTCCCCGCCGCCGAGGCGTACTACCAGGCCGATGAGAACCTCTCGCCCGAGGCACGGTTGGCGCGGCTCGATCTCGTCGCGGGGCAGCGCCGCCTCGATGCGATGGCGCAACCATCGCACGACTACGCCCTCGCGACGATCCGCCGACACGAGGTCATCCTGCCCGACCTCGACGCCTACCTGCGCGGCGACGAATCACTGAGCACGGGCGCCCGCCTGGCGCGACTCGGCCTCGTCCGGGAGCAGACGCTCCTCGACGCGCAGTACATCGCCGACTTCGCGCCCGACTACGAACCGTTCATCCCCGCACAAGTCCCAGGCACGGCCGTGCCTGGGCGTTCAGCAACAGGAGCCAGCCATGCCGAAACGCGCAGCGCCCAAATCCCCCACGCCGCTCGAACCCGACAGCCCCAAGCAACTCGTCCAGGACTACGTCGATTCGCTCCTCCAGGAGGGAGCGAACGAACTGGGCATCAAGGCGCCGGGGGACATCGCGCGGGTGCTCGACCACCTGGACGCGATCGTGACGGACTTCTCCATGCGCGGCGAGTCGATCGACGACGAGACCATGCGCTGGATCAAGCGCAGCGCCAAGACGGCGCTCGGCTCGGCGAAGGTGCGCAACCTCGGGCGACTGACGCGCGCGCAGGCCGGGGCGGTGAGCGTGGCGAGTGGCGCTGCGAAGCTCGCGCTCGCGGCGATGCTCGCGCAGATCAGCCCGGGCGTGACGCTCAACCGCCTCGCGCCTCCCTGACCAC
>CAZPJJ010000510.1:0-2789 GCA_964586535.1 uncultured Acidobacteriota bacterium
CACCCCTTCCCCCGACCCGCACCCAGGGACAGGCGACTTAGGGGGACAGGCGACTGTCCCCAGGAGGTGTCATCGGGAGGGGACGGGAGGACGGGGTGGGGAGGTGGGGTGTCGTGCTAAGTCGTTGAAAAGAAGAGGAGTCGATGGGTTGGCCCGGGGCTTGCTCTAGGGAGCGGTGCCCGTCGCACCAAGCACCTCGAAAGGAGACGACGATGCAAGCCAAGACCTTCACCCTCACCTTCGCCCTGATCGCCGCCGCTCTCGCGACTCCGGTCGCGTTCTCGGATGACGACGACTGGGACGACGACGACCGCCGCCGCGGCCGTCACGCCGGCTACGTCGTCGTCGATGCGCATCCCGTTCGCTACGACCGCGTGCTCGACGCCACACGGCGCCTCGAAGACTCCGCGGAGCGCCTCTTCGACGTGGCCCGCAAGGGCGGCGTGCGCGGAGGTCACCCCCGGGCGCGGGCGTACGCCTTCGATGCCGTGGCCCGGCTGCAGCACGAAGCGCGCGCCTTCGAGGACGCCGTCGAGCGTCGCTACACGCGCCGCGGCGGGATCGTCCACCGCTACGAGCGCGTCGAGCGCGCCGCCGCAGATGTGCGCTACGCCCTGAGTCGCGTGCATGTCTCCGGCCGCGTCCTGCGCGAACTCGATCGCGTCGACCGCAGCCTCTACCGGCTCGACGGCGCCCTCTCGACGCGGGCTGTCTACGACGGCCGCCGCTACGACGACGACGACCGCCGCTACTACGGCCGCGTGCGCTACGACGACGACGCCTACTACCATGCTCCGGTCGACACCCGCATCGCGGTCGGTATCGCGCTTCCCCGCCTCCACGCGCGCGTCGTGATCCGCGACGACGACTGAGCCTCGACACGAACGCCCGCCGCGACACCGACGCCCGCCGCATGGAGTGACCACGTCGTTGACCGCCTCTTCCCATGCCTCTTCCTCCTCCTCTCTCTCAGTCCCCTCTCGACGGACTCCTCTCCACGTCGCCCCCGCCATCGTCGTGATGGCGGGGGCGTTTTTGCTCGCCCTGCTCGCCACGCCACCCGCTCACGCGGCTTCGCTCGACGACCAGGTCGGCGCGAGCGAAGTGCGCCTGCTCGCCGCGCCATACTCGATTGCCACCGGCCGCACCATCGCCGAGCAGGATCTCGTCGCGCGCCTCGAGCGCCTTGGCTACGAGCGAGTCCGCACGACCTCGGTCGCGACGGGGCAGTTTTTCTGGGGCCATGAGAATTTCCACATCGGCCGCCGCGCGTTCCGCCACGGCGGACGCACGCAGCGCGCGCGCACGATCGTCGCCACGCTGCGCCGCGAGGACGGGCTCGTCCTCGCCGTCGATCCCCCCGATCCGCGCGAGGCGAGCCTCGAGCCCGAGACCCTCGCCGAGTCGATGACCGAGTCGCGTGCCCCACGCGTTCCCGTCGCGCTCGACGCGCTCCCCGAACACGTCTGGCGCGCCGTGCTCGCCGCCGAGGATCACCGCTTCTTCGAGCACGGCGGCGTCGACGGCCGCGCCCTCGCGCGTGCGATGCTCGCCAACGCCAAGGCCGGCCGCGTCGTGCAGGGCGGCTCGACGATCACGCAGCAGCTCATCAAGAACCGCGATCTCTCGCCCAAGCGCTCGCTCGGCCGCAAAGTCAACGAGGCGCTGCGCGCGCTCGCGCTCGAGAGCGAACACACGAAGGAAGAAATCCTCGAGGCTTATCTCAATCACATCTACTGGGGCCACGTCGGCGGCGCAGCCGTGCACGGCGTCGGCGCCGCGTCGCGCGCGTGGTTCTCGAAGCGCGCCGCGGATCTCGATCTCGCCGAGGCCGCCTCGCTCGCCGCGATGATCCAGGGGCCCAACCGCCTCGCCCCCGACGAACACCCCGCGCGGCTGAAAGAGCGCCGCGACTGGGTGCTCTCGCGCATGGAAGAACTCGGCTGGGCGAAGCCCGCCGACGCCGCGCGCGCCCGCGCGCAAGCCGTCCGCGCGCGCATTACCAAGCCCGCGCGCCCCCCGGCGCGTCACTTCACGGCGTGGGTCGCCGACGCCGTGCGCGAGAAAGAGCGCTCGCGATTCGAGGACAAGCGCGGCTTCGTCGTCGAGACGACGCTCGACCGCCGCCTCCAGGAGGAAGCCGAGTCGCTCGTCGCCGACCATCTCGATCGCCTGCGTCGCGATCACCGCCGCCTGCGCGGCGCGAAGCTCTCCGCCGCGGCCGTCGTCCTCGACGCACGCGACGGCGCCGTGCTCGCGCACGTCGGCGGCGACCCCGAGCAGCCCGGCGACGAGTTCGACCGCGTGCGCCGCGCGCGCCGCCCCATCGGCTCCACCGTCAAGCCGCTCGTGCTCCTCGAGCTCTTCGAGCGCTGCAACGCGCGTGGCAGCGGCGAAGGCGGCAGCGGCGATCGCAGCCGCGAAGCGCTCCACGCCGCCACCCGCGTCGAGGACGGCGCCTTCGAGTGGACAATCGACAAACGCACCTGGCGCCCCACCAACTACGACGGCCGCGACCACGGCGTCGTCTCCGTGCGCGAGGCGCTGCGCGATTCGCTCAACGTCCCCTTCGCGCGCATGGCGCGCCATTGCGGCCTCGACGGCATCGCGCACCGCCTGCGCACCGTCGGCCTCGATGCGCCCGCGAGCGCGCCGCCTCCCGCGCTCGTCCTCGGCGCCGTCGACGCCACGCCGCTCGAGCTCGCCGGCGCCTACACGGTGTTCGCCACGCTGGGCGACATCGCCGAGCCGCATCCGCTCACGCGCATCGAGACCCCCGCTGGCACCCG
>CAZPJJ010000511.1:0-2778 GCA_964586535.1 uncultured Acidobacteriota bacterium
CGAAGCCGAGCGGGGAGTCGTCGTCGGGCCTGATCAGGAGGTCCCCCGAGAACAGCGCTGCACCTCCGTTCACGCGATCGAGCAAGAACGCAAAGTGCAAATGCGCGGGGCCCGGCGCGTGGATCGCGCGCAGCATTCCCGGCAGGAGTTCGTCGGGTTCGTAGCGGTGGTCAGGAGTACCGTCGAGCCCGCGCGCGGCTTCGGGTGCCCAGACGGGGGCGCCGCTTGCCTCGCGAAAGCGCCAGCACGCGCGCTGATGAAAGCTCGCCGTGAGGCAAACCGCGCGGATTCGCCCCAAGCGCGGGAGGAGCGAATCCTCGAGCGGTAGGGGATCGATGAGGACCGTTCCCTCTGGAGTCACGACGGCGTAGGCATCGGAGCGGTACCCGATGCGGTCGTCGGGGACGGTCCAGTGCAGGATGTCGGGCACGACGGCATTGATGGCGCGGGCGCGGAATTTCGGCTCGCTCACTCGGGCCTCCTCTCGAGCACAAACGCTCCAGAGTCTACCTTGCCGGGGTCAAGCCGCCCGTCGTCCCTTCCCGGTCACGAAGTCGCTGATCTGCGAGAGCACGTCGAACGTAACCGGCACGATCAACAGCGTCAGGACGGTCGCCAAGCCGAGGCCGAAGATGACGGCCACGCCCATCGCGCCCCACCAGTCCGTCGACTCGCCGCCGAGGAGCAACTCGAAGGTGAGAAAGTCGAAATTGACCCCAACGGTGAGCGGCACGAGCCCGAGAACGGTCGTCACCGCCGTCAAGAGCACGGGCCTGAAGCGCGTCACGCCCGCGTCCAGGATCGCCTCACGGCGGGGGCGCCCGGTCTTCATGTCCTGAATGACGAAATCGCAGAGCACGATCGCGTTGTTGACGACGATACCCGCCAAGGAGATCACGCCGAGCCCGGTCATGATGATGCCGAACGGCGTTCCGGTGATGATCAGGCCCCAGAGCACGCCGATCAGGCTGAGCACCACCGACACGAGGATGGTGAGCGGCAAGATCACCGAGTCGAACTGCGAGACCAAGATCAGCGCGATCAGCATCACCGCGACGAGGAACGCGGTCGAGAGGAACTCCCGGGCCTCCTCCTCTTCTTCGTTCGAGCCAGCGAAAGCCCACGAGATGCCCGGCGGCAGGTTCATGGCTTCCAAGTCGCGGGCGGCGGCCGCGCGCATCGTCGCGTCCTGGGCGCCGCGCCCGTAATCGACATCGGCTTCGACGGTGATGACGCGCTCCAAGTCGACGCGCTTGATGGCGGCGGGCCCGGTCGCACGTTCCAGCGAGACGAGCGAGAGCAGCGGCACCGGGATGCCGTCCTCGTCGAAGACGAAGAGGTCCTCGAGCGCGTCGAGCGAGTCGCGATCCGTGGGAGGCAGCCGCACGACGATGTCGTACTCGTCTTCGCCGGTCCGGTACTCGGCGACCTCCGACCCGGCCAGCGCCGTGCGCACGGCGAGCGCGATCTCTCGCGTGTTGCTGCGCGCGCGGGCCGCCTTCTCGCGATCGACGCGCACGCGGATCTCGGGACTGCCCGAATCGAAATCGTCGTCGACGTTGAGCATCCCCTCGATGCGTTGCATTCGAGCCGTGAGTTCCTCGGAGACCCGGCTTAGAAGAGCGTAGTCGTCGCCGATGATCCGCACCGAGACGGGCTTTCCGGTGGGTGGTCCGTCCTGCGGTTTGTCGACCGTGATGCGCACGCCGCTGAAACCGGCGACCCTGCGGCGAACTTCATCCATCGTGATCTGCGAACTCTGCGAACGATCGAAGTAGCGCTTCAGGTTGAGCGTCACGCGGCTGACGTTGGACGATCCGCGCCCTCCGCTTCCCGAGCCGTCGTTGGCGAGCCCCGTGGAGCCGACGTTGGCGACCATCTCGTCGAGGTCGGGGATATCGTGGACGCGGCGCTCGATCTCCCGGACGACCTCGTCCTGCGCTTCGAGATTGGTTCCCGGCGGGAACTCCAGGTCGACGTAGATCGAGCGGGGATCGGTGTCCGGGAAGAACTCTACGCCGTGTTGCAACGCGCCGTATGCGAGCAGGGTCACGACGAAGAACGCCGAGATCGAAGCGAGTACGACCAGCCGATGGTCGAGTGACCAGGAGAGGAGGTCCCTGTACGCCTTCACGACCGGAGAGAGCGTCGTCTCGTCCTTGCGCGGCACTTCCTTGCGGAAGAAGAGCAGTGCCTGCGCCGGATTGAAGACCAATGCGACGAAGAGACTCGCTGTGAGGCCGAAGATCAGAGTCGTCGGCAGGTACTTCATGAACTCGCCCGTGATGCCGGGCCAGAAGAGCAGCGGCGCGAACGCCGCGAGCGTCGTCAACGTCGAGGTGGTGATCGGGATCGCGACTTCGCTCGCACCCGCGAGCGCCGCTTCGAAGGGCGAATCGCCGAGCTCGCGGTGCCGGTAGATGTTCTCGACGGTGACGATCGCGTTGTCGACGAGCATGCCCAGTACGAGGACCAGGCTGAAGAGCACGACCATGTTGAGCGTGTAGCCGAACATGGCGAGGGCGATGAAGGTCAGCAACATCGAGAGCGGAACGGCGAGCGCGACGATCACCGCGGGGCGCCAGCCCATCGTCAGAAAGAGAATCAAGAGCACGAGCAGGAGTCCCGAGATGATGTTGTTCTGCAGCTCGTGGACCATGTCGCGAATGTCTTCGGACTGGTCTCCGGCGATCGTGATCTCGAGGGTGCTCGGCAGTTCCTTCTCCAGCGTCGCGAGGCGCGCGTGAACCGCGTCGGCCACCTCGATGATGTTCGCTC
>CAZPJJ010000512.1:0-2765 GCA_964586535.1 uncultured Acidobacteriota bacterium
CGCGACGGCCGTGACGCCGGCAAGCGTGCGCTTCCCCGCGCTCTTGCCGTCCGCGGCGATCTCGGCGATGACGCCGGCGCGTTCGACGGCCGCGACCAAGGAACCGTCCTCGAAGGCAGCCAGCGCCGTCGCGCGCTCGGGGAGCGTGAGTCCGCCCTCGATGTCGACGGTCCAGGCGCCGGCTGGCTGCACGATGCGATGCGCGAAGCGGTCGACGAGCGCACCGAAGCGCGCGGCCTCCTCGGACTCGGAAGCGCCTTCGATCGATCCGGCATGCGCGCGGCCGAGCGCGACGAGCGCGCTCTCGAAGCGGCCGCGACGAGCGTCGGCGGCGGCGAGCGAGAGCCACGCGCGCGGCGCTGCGCGATCTCCGGGCGCGCGGGCGAGCAGAGCGAAGGCCGAGCCGACCGCGCGTTCGTCGCGGCCGACCTGGAGGTCGAGTGCCGCGGCGAGCGCGAGAGCGGGCGCGGCGCGTGGCGAATCGGGATAGATCGTCGGCAGCGCGATCAGCCGCGCCGCCGCATCGTCGGGGTCGTAGCCGTCGAAGCGCGGCTCGAGCTTGAGCAGCGCGAGGCGCCACGAACCCTCCGCGGCCGCATCGGCGGCGACGTAGCGCGTGACCAGCACCTCGAGGTGCTCGCGTGCTTTCGCGAGCGCGTCGGCGGAGGGCGTCGGCCCCTGCCCGAGCGCCTCGGCGCTGTCCACGGGCCACGCGATGTTGGCGAGCGCGAGCAGAGCGTCGTCGGCCCAGGCGCTCTCGGGCGCGGACTGGAGAATCTGTTCGTACCCTGCGCGGGCCTGGTCAACCTGTCCGCTCTGCTCGAGCTGGCGCGCCGCCTCGTAGAGACGGGCCGTCACGTCGTCGGCCGCCGGCGTCGCGGAGATCGCCAGCACGAGCGCGAGTGTCGTGAACGCAGCCGTTGCTCGCGTCACCGCTTGCCTCCTTGGGGCCAGTCGTCGTTGCCGATCCGGATCGTCTGCTTGCCCGAGCCGGCAGCGAGAGTCACCTCGCGCTCCACCACGCCGCGCCCTTCGTAGGCGAAGCGGATCGTGTAGCGTCCCGCGACGAGCTTCGCGTTCGCCTCCGCGGTACCGGTGCGGCCGATCTCCCGGAACGCCCCGGCTTCGCGTCGCGCGCTGACCGTGGCGCCGATCGGGTAGGACGCGAAAGTGCACTCGACGAGTTCGGGATAGCGCACGTCGAGCGTCGTCGCCGCTCCGGGCTTGAAGTCGACGGCGATCGTCTCTTCGTAGAAATGGGGCTCGGCGCTGAGGAAGACCGTGCGCCGGCCCGGCGGCACCGCGAAGCGCTCGCCCGCCCGGCCGCGCGGTCCGCCGCCGACGCGCACGTTGACCGCGTAGGGCGCGCGCGGCACGTCGAGCGTCGCCTCTTCGGGCGCGGCGATCGCGACGTTCTGCACGGCCGCCAGCCACGCGGCCTCGCCGGAGTCCGCGGCCAGATCGACGCGCATCGAGGGCCGCCCGGGAATCGTCAGCTCGACGACGTGCGCCGCGCAGGCTTCGACCTGCACGCTCGTCGGCGTCGCCTGCGGAAGGAGCCGGTCTCCGATGCGGACCTGTGCCCCGGCGGGATCGGAGGCGATCGGGAGCGTGACGACCTTGGCCTGCGTCGCGATCTCGGCCGTGCGGTCGACGAACCCGGGCTGGAGCGTCTCCGTGCCCTGCCGGCACGAGTTCTCGGCACGCAGCGTGATCGGGTCGTCGAAGTCCTCGGGCACGACGAGCACGCCGCCCGCCTCGAAGCGCGCGGCCTCTGGCGGTTCGATCGTGACGTCCATGCCGGGCGGGTCGGTCGTGACCAGCACGCGAAGCTCGGGCGCCGTCGTGCGCAGCAAGGTGCCGACGGCGCCGAGATTCTGGCCGAGCCAGTCTTCGACGGGGCGACGGGCCGGTCCGAGCGGATCGACGCCGATCCAGAGCGGAGCGGTCCACGCGCCGACGACGAAACCTCCGAGACCCGCGGCGAGCGCGACGAGCTTCGAGAAGAGGCTGCGCTTGGCAGGCTTGGCCTTGGCGTCGCCGCGCTGCACGCGCAGTTGATCCGCCGTTCGCGGCTTCGAAGGCTCGTTGCCGCGTTCGGCCGCGGGCGGCGGCAGGACCATGTCGCCCGGCACGCCGCCGATCGCGATGAGCGCGCGTCGCAACTCGTCGGCGAAGGCCGCCCCGGTGGCGGGCCGGCGCGCGGGATCCTTGGCCAGCGTGCGCTCGAAGAAGGCCTCGAGTTCGCCGGGCGCGTCGGCGCGGGCCTTGAGGATCGGCACGGCGGGTTCGTTGACGATGCGGTAGAGCACCGAGGAGATCGTGTCGCCGGGGAAGGGCCGCGATCCCGCCACGAGTTCGTAGACGGAAACCGCGAGCGAGAAGAGATCCGAGCGGCCGTCGAGATCGCGGCCGGCGATCTGCTCGGGAGACATGTAATTCGGCGTGCCGAGCAGCGTCTGATCGCTCGTGAGCGACGTGCGCGGATCCTTGGCGAGCCCGAAGTCGGCGACTTTGATCGCGCCGTCGCGCAGCATCACGATGTTCGCGGGCTTGATGTCGCGGTGGACGATGCCGGCTCGATGCGCCTCGTCGAGCGCGAGTGCCGCCTGGATGCCGATGTCGAGCACCTTGGCCAGCGGCAGCAGGTGCCCCTCGCGAGTGTGGCGGTCGAGGGTCGTGCCCTCGAGATACTCCATCGCGATGTAGGGGATCTCGCCTTCTTCGCCGACGTCGAAGATGGTGACGATGTTGCGGTGGTTCAG
>CAZPJJ010000513.1:0-2756 GCA_964586535.1 uncultured Acidobacteriota bacterium
ATCGAGGCCGGTGAAGTATCGATCAGGCAACAGGACGTCGCCCTCGACGCCGTCGTCGAAGAGGCCGTGGGCCTGACCGGGCCGCTCGTCGAGCAGCGCGGGCAGACGCTCGACGTCGACGTCGCGTATCCCCTGCCCCGCATCGTCGGCGATGCGCCGCGCCTCGTGCAGGTGCTCGTCAACCTGCTCGCCAACGCGAACAAGTTCGCTCCCGGCGGCTCGCGTATCCGTCTGCGCGTCGAGGCCGTTCGGGACGCCGTGGCGATCACTGTGGAGGACGAGGGCCCCGGGCTCCCGGAGGGCACTGAGGACGCGATCTTCCACCGCTTCGCGCGCGGTGGCGGCGGCGAGCCCGAGCAGAGCGGGATGGGCCTAGGATTGTTCATCGTGAAATCGATCGTCGAGCGACACGGCGGTGCGGTCGCGGCCCAGAGCGGCCCGCGGGGCACGCGCATGCTCGTCACGATCCCCGCCGCGAGGGAAGCATGAAAATCCTCGTCGTCGACGACGATCTCGAACTGCTCGGCCTGATCGCCTTTGCGCTGCGTCAGGCGGGGTACTTGGTGCTCACGTCTTCCGACGGCCGCGATGCCCAGGACGCGATCGAGCGCGAGCGGCCAGATCTCGTCATCCTGGACGTCAATCTGCCGCGGCAGAGCGGTCTCGATGTGCTCCGCAGCCTGCGCGCTCGCGGCCAGCGTTCGCTCGTGATGATGCTCACCGTGCGCTCGTCGGAAGAGGACCAAGTCGCTGCGCTCGATCTCGGCGCCGACGACTACCTCACCAAGCCCTTCAGCCCGCGCACTCTCCTCGCGCGCGTGCGCGCCCTCCTGCGGCGCGGCGGCATCGAAAAACCCGCCCCGCTCGAATCGGGACCGCTCTCGCTCGACACCGAGCAGCAGGTACTCGCCATCGTGGGACGCGCGCCCGTCATTCTCACCCCGCTCGAGACGCGCCTGCTCCAGTTGTTGCTGGCAAACGCGGGCCAGGCGCTTCCCGCCGAGCGCTTGACGACGCACGTCTGGGGCTGGCGGGGCGAAGGGGACAAGCAGCTCTTGAAGCAGCTCGTGCATCGGGTGCGCCAGAAGATCGAAGCCGATCCCTCACTGCCGGAATTCTTGGTGACGGTGCAGGGCGTGGGATACGCGGTGCGAACCTCTGGCGGCGAGGCCAAGTAAGAGGGGACCCGTGACGGGGAAAAGGCGCGGAACACCGATGCACACCGTACCGCCCTGCCGCCCGCCCTGCCGCCAGCAGTCCCGCAGACCCGCCCCCGCCCCGCCCGCCAAGTCGCGGGCAAACGAAAAGCGGGCAGCCGCGCTGCCCGCTTTCGTGGTTTCGACCGCGGAAGCGGCCGGGGCCGCCGGGCGGTTCGCGCCGCTGGCTCAGACGTTGAAGGACGAGCCGCAGCCGCAAGAACCCGAGGCGTTCGGGTTGTTGACGACGAAGCCGGAGCCGCGGAGGTCGTCGACGAAGTCGACGGTGGCGCCCTTGAGGTACTGCATGGAGATCGGGTCGATGGCGATCTCGACGCCTCCCTGGGACCAAGTCCAGTCCTGGTCGTTCTTGTCGTCGAAGACGAAAGCGTAGCGGAAGCCTGAGCAACCGCCGCCCTCGACGAAGACGCGGAACGCCTTGCCCTGGAACTCGTCGTTACCCTCGGCGAAGCCGGCGACTTTGCGGATCGCGGCGTCGGTGATCGTCATCATGGCGCCCGCGGCGCCGTGGCTGATCTGACCCCCGGTGTTGGTCGGCTGGATGGACATGTGTGGCGATACCTCCGGGGAGCCTCGTCGACTCCCGTTGACCTGAACGCTCGGGCAGTTTAGCCCCCCGATCCCGGCCCGTCCAGACGGGCGTTGCCCGCGTCGGTATCATGGTGCGTCACTGAGGAGCACACGCGATTGAGCCAACGAGTGAGGGTCGTCGTCACGGGAATGGGTGCGGTTTCGCCGGTCGGAACGGGCCTCGAGGCGGTCGAGAGCGCGCTGCGCGGGGGCCGCTCGGGGATCGTCGCGATGCCGGAGTGGGCCGAACTGGGCTATGGCTCCCGCGTGGCGGGGGTCCCGGAACAAGAGCCGGAGTCACCGCTCGCGTCGCGCAAGATCGAGAAGAGCTCGTCGAGCCTGGCGAAGATGAGCCTCCGCGCTGCCTGGGAGGCGGTGGTCCAAGCGCAGATGCCGCTCGAGTCGGTGGCGGGCAGCGACCTGGCAGTCATCATCGGCGCGGGGACGGGCTCGTCATTGGACAACTGGCGCGCATGCGACACGGTCCAGTCGCAAGTCCGCAAGGCCCAGACCGAGGGCCTGCCGCTCTCGGGGCTCACGACCAAGCGCGTCCACCCGTTCACCGTGCCGCGCGTGATGGCATCGACGGCCTCGGCAAACGTTTCCGTGGCGCTGGGCACACGCGGCGAGAGTTGGTCGGTTTCGTCGGCCTGCGCGACGGGCGCCCATGCGATCGGGATCGCGGTGCGCATGATCCGCGCAGGTCTCTACGATCGGATCCTGGCGGGCGCGGCCGACGAGGTGGACTGGACGCGCGCAGCGGCGTTCGACGCGATGCGAGCGATCTCGCGCGACTTCAACGACCGGCCGGCGGAAGCCTCGCGCCCCTTCGCCCGCGATCGCGACGGCTTCGTCATCGCGGGCGGCGCGGGCGTGCTGCTGCTCGAGTCGCTGGAAAGCGCGCTGCGCCGCGAGGCGACGATCCAGGGCGAGATCCTCGGCTTCGGCGCGTCTTCCGACGGCTACGAC
>CAZPJJ010000514.1:0-2752 GCA_964586535.1 uncultured Acidobacteriota bacterium
GGGGGGAGGCCGCCGGCGGTTCGCGGTCGTCGCGCCCGCCGGCGGTCGATCCCACGTTCCCTCTCCGGGCGCGGAAGGCGCCCGGGACCCTTGCGCGGGGCACGCTAGCAGAAACGCCGCGAGGACGGAACAGCCGCGGAAGTGTCACTCCGAGCGGCTTGACCATCTCGCGAACAGGACAGAAATTCCCACGAGTAAGGGGAGCGCCGCGGAAGATGGGGTGCCGGGCGCGCAGGTGGCTCCTCCACGCCCGCATCGCATCCGACGGCGTTCCGAGGAACGCGCCCCGTGGCCTCGGACGTCATTTCACTGCTCGACCCGCCGCTGGTACGCAGCGAACCCGACGCGGTCCAAGACCGCTCGGTATCCGAACTCACTGACCTGCTCGCCGAGAACGGCGCGCTGGGTGTGCTCGCCATCGATCTCTCGTATCTCGCGTTGATCGGCGCGCGCCTCGGCAGCGCCGCCTACGACGATGCGATGCAGCGCCTCGAAAAGTGGGTGCGCAAGTCGCTCGGCCCGCGGCTCGCGAAGGAAGACATGCTCTTCCTCGGCTTCGGGCACCGAGGGACGCTCTCGATCTGGTATCCGCGCCCGCGCCGCGATGCGGAGTTCTACGAGGGTACGCTGCCCGCGCTCGCCAGCATCCTCGAGGAAGCGCTCAACAAGCTCGGCGACAAACTCGTCTTTCCGTACACCGTCGAGACGCCCTACCTCGGCGTGGGCCACTCCCTCGCGCTCTCTGATCGTGCGGCGCGTCCCGAGAAGACGCTCGTCGATGCGCTCACGCGGGCGCGCGAGCGCGCGATCGCGGTCGCGTCGATGCACGAATCGAAACTCACCGAGGAACTGATCGGGATCCTCCGCGGCGAGCGCGTCGAGAGCGTTTACGAGCCGATCGTCGAGCTCTCGTCAGGGCGGATCATCGGATTCGAGGCGCTCGCGCGCGGTCCGTGGGCGACGCGCCTGGAGTCGCCGATGCAACTCTTCCGCGTTGCCGAGCGTGCCGGCCTGACCTTCGAACTGGACTGTCTCTGCCGCCGCGCTGCGATGCGCGGGGCCGCGGGGCGGCTGCCGGCTGACGCCATGCTCTTTCTCAACTGTCTGCCTTCCGCCATCCACGACCCGGCGTTCAGCGGTCCTTCGATGCGCGAGACCCTGGAGAGTGCGGGACTCGAGCCCGCGCGGCTCGTGCTCGAGATCTCGGAGCGCGAGACGCTCGCCAACGCGGCCATCCTGCGGCGCACTTGCGATCTCTACCGCGGCGTCGGCATCAAGATCGCCCTCGACGATGTGGGCTCGGGCTACGCGAGCATGGCCGCCGCGATGGACATCGCACCGGACGTGATGAAGATCGACCTCTCGATCGTGCGCGGCCTCGAGAACGACCCAACGCGCCAGACGCTCGTCTCGTCGCTCTTGACGCTCGCCGACCGCATGGGATCGCGCATCGTCGCGGAGGGCGTCGAGCACGAAGCCGAGCGCGACACGCTCCAGCGCCTCGGCGTCGATTGGGTCCAGGGCTACCTGTTCAAGAAGCCGGGACCGCTCTGAATCGCTCGCGGAGCGGGATCGAACTCAAGAAGGGCAGGGAATCGGCGCGCCGACTTCGATCGACGCGACGATCGTGGCACGCAATCGCTCGATGTCGATCGGCTTCGTCAGGTACTCGGTCATGCCGCTTGCCAGGCAGCGCTCGCGGTCGCCCGCCATCGCGTGCGCCGTCAGTCCGATGATCGGCAGCGCGCGTCCGACAGAGCGAGCCTGCTCGCGGGCGCGGATGCGTCGTGCGGCCTCGTAGCCGTCCATCGTCGGCATCTGGCAGTCCATGAGCACGACATCGGCGGGTTCGCGGTCGAGCGACGAGAGCGCTTCGGCGCCATCGACGGCGTGGCTCACGCTGCATCCCAGCCGCTGGAGCATGCGCTCGGCCAGTTTCGCGTTGACCGGGTTGTCCTCGACCACGAGGACGCGCAGGCCCGCGAGGCTGACGTCCGGGGCGGCGAGCCCCGGGCGCGTCACCGGCCGGTCGCATTCCCGCGCGACGGCCAGCCGGATGCGCGCGTGGAAGCGCGAGCCTCCCTCGGGGCGCGCCTCCGCCGAGAGGCTGCCGCCCATGAGCTGCGCGAGCTGCCTCACGATCGCGAGGCCGAGCCCCGTGCCGCCGAAGCGCCGCGTCGTCGACGAGTCCGCCTGCGCGAAGGGCTCGAAGAGGCGCTCCACGTCCGCAGGGTCGATCCCGATTCCCGTGTCCTCGATCGTCAGCCGCACCATCGCGTGGTGGCCATCGGATTCCTCGAGCGCAACGAGAATCCGTACTTCGCCCTCCTGCGTGAATTTCACCGCGTTGCCGCCGAGATTGAGCACGATCTGCGCGATGCGCAGGCGGTCGGCGACCACCATCCGCGGCGTCTCGGGGTCGATCGCGACCGTGAAGGCGAGCCCCTTCATCGAGGCTTGCAGGCGCAGGAGGGCTCCCACCTCGTGGATCGATTCGTGGAGGTCGAAGGGTTGCGCAACGAGCGGCAGCTTGCCCGCTTCGACACGCGAGAGGTCGAGGATGTCGTCCAGGAGCCGCAAGAGCGTGCGGGCGCTGTGCTGCGCGGTCTGCACGAACTCGCGCTGATCGTCCTCGAGCGCGGTTTCCGAGAGCAGGTCCAAGAAGCCCAGCACGCCGTTCATGGGCGTGCGGATCTCGTGGCTCATGTTGGCCAGAAAGCGCGTCTTGAGTTCGGCGGCGTGGAGCGCTTCG
>CAZPJJ010000515.1:0-2741 GCA_964586535.1 uncultured Acidobacteriota bacterium
GGAGACGGCGTCGGCCTCGGCGGCCACGGCCTCGGGGGTGTCCCGCCGGGCGGCGCCCGCGGCGGGTGGCTCTCGGTCGAGTACCGCGCGCTCTTGGACCTGCGGCAGCCGAGCCAATCCGGCGAAACCGTCGCCGACCTTCTCGCCGAGGCGAGCGTCTCCGACGAGGCGCGCCGCGTGCGGGCGCTCGACCTGCTCGAGCCGATGCTCGAGCCCTTCGCCTTCGTGCTCGAAGACGCGATCGACACGATCGAGCCGGCCGCGGAGCCGCCTCTCGTCGAGATCGCCGCGCTCTGGCCGCGCGGCGGCGCGGAGCCGGCGTGGGTCGAACTCCTGCGCGCGCGACGCTTCGTCGTCCTCGGCGACGGGGCGGGGAAGCTCCGCGTCTTCCTGCCCTGGGAAGACGACGCGCCTTCGTCGCGCTGGACCGCGCCCACGGGTGACACGCAAGGCGCCGCGCGCGCCGCGTGGCAGCGGCACTACGGCGTGCTCCGCCACGTCGTCGCCGCCGAACTCGCGCGCCAGCGCGCCGCCGGCAAGACCGCGCCGTCGGTCGCGATCAGCGTCCATGCGTACCGGCATCTCATCGCCGAGAGCCGCTTCGTGCTGGGTGCGACGCCCTACGCGATCACGCTCACGAGCGCGGCTCCCGACGGCGCGCGGCCTCCGCTCGACCTCACCGCGTGGCGCGATTTCACCGCGCGCGGACTCGTGCTCGAAGGCGCGCGACTGACCAGCGAGGGTCGCGTCGTGCTCTTCGGCAGCGAACGCCCCGGTGGCGCCCGCTTGCTCGGCGAGCCGCTCGCGCTCTCGGACTTCGCCGTCGCCCATCGCGCGATCTTCCACGGCGGGCGCGGCGCGCCGTACATGAGCCTCGACCGCAGCCTCGTCACCCATCGCTTCGCCGTGAATCACGGCGGCCGCCTGCGCGACACGCGGCTCGGGCTCGTGACGATGCTCTGCGACGTGCGCTTCAAGACCTTCTCGCAGGGCATCGATCCGTGGACCGGCCGGGACGATCGCGAGCGCGCGCGCCGGGACGTGCCCGGCTTCCGCACGCACGTCGAGCGCTTCGCCGACGATCCTCGCTCGCTCTCCGCCTCGGGCCAGCAGGTGCGCTTCTGGTTCTATCCCGACGCAGTCGACCTCACGCTCGCCCCGCAGGGCGACGTCGTCGTCTTCCGCCGCGCGCGCATGTCGGCAGCTTCGGAGCGCGTCGCGTCCGGCGCGGCGGCGCCGTTGCCTCCGTGGACCGCCGACACCGTCGCGCAGATCAACGCGGATTACGAGAAGCTCGCGCGCCTCTACCCCGAACTCGACGGCCTCGATCACGTCGTGCGCCTGCTCGCGCTCTTCACGTGGTTGCGCGAGATCGACCGCGGCGGACTGCCGGTACCCGATCTCGACGCGCTCCTCGCCGTCGAGATCCCGCCCGTGCCCACGCCCGAGACCTTCCCGCAGCAACTCGCCTTCAACGCGCTGCCACAGCCGGGAACGGGCAAGCCCGTCGCGGTCTACGGACAGGCCAAGGTCGGCCACGCGCTCGATCGTCTCGAGCCCGCGGGCGAGCCCGCGCTTCCCGCGCCCGTGCGTGCGCGCCGCGCGCTCGCAGCGCTCGACCGCACGAAGCCCGAGCACCAGCAGGCCGCCGCGCAGCTCGAGGCCGCGCTCGCGAGCAACGTCGGCGTGAGCGATCTCGACCGCGTCACCGCGCAGGCGGAGCGCCTCGTGATGCACCGTCTCGTGCTCGCGACGCTCGGCGACGAAGGCAAGACCACGCTCGGCGCGCGCGTCCGGGCGGGCGAGAACCTGCGCGTCTTCAGCACGGGCATCGGCGGGATCGATCTCTCGATGGGCGACGCGCTGCGCCGCGCCGCGGGCGACGCGGGGCGGCTGGCGTGGCCGGGCGACGCGGGCTCGTCGATGCTCGCCGTCGCGGGCGCTGCTCCCGCGGGCGCCGCCACCGCACCGCGCGCGCGTCCCGTCCCGCAGCCCGAGTGGCGCGCCGACACGCCCGGTCTCGTGCACGCGCCGCTGCCCGCGTACAGCTGGCCCGCAGCGCCCGCCGCCAGCGGTGCGGCGAGCGTGACCGGCGCCGAGCACGGTGCGCTGCTCGTGCAGCGCGGACGCGCCGCGAGCGTGAGCTGGACGCACGCGCTCTCGGGCGCGCGGGGGCTGCGGCCCGAGTCGCGGCGCGCGATCCGCACGGGCGCGGATCTCGCGCGCATCGAGCGGCTCGTCGAGGGCCGGCCGCTCGCGTTTCGGCTCGTGCAGCGCGGCGCGACGCTCGCCATCGCGGATCCGTCCGCGGCGCTGCCTGCCGCCACCGCCGAGCGCGCGCGGCGCGCGATCCTTGGCATCGACGCCGCTCCCGCGGCGGCGCGGTCGTCGGACGCGATGCCGGCCGACCTCGCGCTGCTCTCGATCACGCCGGGCACCGGCGACGAGCCCGCCGTCGAGGTGTTCGTCACGCGCGCGGGGACATCCGCGCCGGTGACCTTCACTCGCGCGGACGCACGCCGCGTCGTGCTCGGACCAGAGGTCGAACTGCCCAACGTTGCGCCGATTCCGGCCGTCGCGTCCCCGGCGGTGGCAGTCGGCGCGGCGCGTCACGTGCTCGTCGTCAAAGACGGCGCGCGGGTCGTACCGCCCTGGGATCGCGCGGCGGAAGCTCGCGCCGGCGAGGATTCTCTTCCTGGCCGGGCTATTTCTGCTGATTCGGGAACGTCGGGCCGGAAAAC
>CAZPJJ010000516.1:0-2739 GCA_964586535.1 uncultured Acidobacteriota bacterium
CCTGGCGCTTGTCTGCTCGGCGCCGGCGTTCGCCGCGAAGGGCGACAAGACGATCCGTCTCGGCTACATGGTGTTCCAGCCCACGGGCACCTACGTCACCTCGACGACCACCGAGACCGGCGACGCCGAAAACGGCACGACCGTCATCGACGGCATCGATGTGGACGGCAGTGAGAGCTCCGGCTTCTTCATCGCGGGCGAGTACGGGATCAGCGACATCCTCGGACTCGAAGTCGCGGTCGCGCGCTCCGAATTCGACATCGAGGGGAACACGACCCGCTACGAACTCGTGCGTATCAACGGCGAGCCGGCTCAGGGCTACCCCATCGAGACCGAATCCAGGATCGAGGGCACGCTCGAGGTGATCCCGGTCATGGTCGCGCTCAACATCCACTACCGGTTCGGGCGCGGCGATATTTTCATCGCTCCGGTGCTGGGATACGTGCTCTACAACGGTTTCGAGCTCGGAACGATCGGCAACGAGATCGAGGACGATACCTTCGCCTACGGGTGGAACGCCGGCTTCGAGTATGGGATCAACAAGTCGCGTTCGTTGCGGGCGTCGTTCACCGTGCGTTACCTCAAGACCTTCGCCAAGGTGAACGTCGAGGGTTTCGCGGACGACGCGCTCAACGTCGATCCTTTCCTGATCAACTTCGGCTTGGCGTACGGCTTCTGACGGCAGTCGGCCGATCAGCCGAGCTATCGTCGAGTCTCAGTCGAGAAGCCCCTGGATCTCGTCGCGCGTGAGCGTCAGCGACGCGAGATCCCGCTTGCGCAGCGCGAGAGCGAGCACGCGCTCTTCGACGGTATTCGCGGCGACGATCTTGTAGATGTTCACCGGGCGCGTCTGTCCGATGCGATGAGCGCGGTCCGCGGCCTGATCCTCGGTGGCGGGATTCCACCACGGGTCGAGCAGAAAGACGTGATCCGCGGCGGTGAGGTTGAGTCCGACGCCGCCTGCCTTCAACGAGACGAGCATCACGGGTGGTCCTTGGGGATCGTCCTGGAAGCGCGCGACGACCGCGGCGCGGTCGCGGGTGGTGCCGTCGAGGCGTACGCGTTCGAGACCGGCGCCGTCGAGGCGCCGCTCGACGAGGTCGAGCAGCGACGTCCACTGCGAGAAGACGAGCGCGCGATGGCCGTCGGCGGCCGCTTCCTCGAGGCGCTCGACGAGCACTTCGAGCTTCGACGAGGTCTCCGCCGCGTGGCCCGGCAGGAGTGCCGGGTGGCACGCCGCCTGCCGCAGGCGCAGCAACGCCTCGAGGACCGCGAATGCCTGGGCGCCACTGTCGAGACGCGACACGAGATCGGCCCGGGCGGCCGCACGCACGGTGTCGTAGAGCGCGCGTTCGTTCTCGTCGAGCGTCGCGTAGAGCACCGTTTCGGTGCGAGGCGGCAGGTCGCGCGCGACATCGCGTTTGAGGCGGCGCAGGAGAAAGGGCGCGAGCCGGCCGCGCAGTCGTGCGAGGGCGCCCGCGTCGCCGCTTTCCGCTGGACGCGCGACGCGGGCCCGGAAGTCGGCGAGCGAGCCGAGCAGGCCTGGATTGAGCACCTGCATCTGCGACCAGAGTTCTTCGAGACGGTTCTCGATGGGCGTGCCGGTCAATGCGAAGCGTGCGTGCGCCGAAAGAAGTCGCGCGGCGCGGGCCGTCTGCCCTTCCGGCGTCTTGATGGCCTGCGCCTCGTCGAGCACCAGTACGTCCCAGACGACTCCGGAGAGGACATCGACATCGGCGCGCAGTATTCCGTAGGTGGTGAGCGTGACGCCGGGAGCCTCGTCGAGCCGCCGCGCCGGGCCGTGGTAGATGGCGACCCGGAGGTCGGGGCGGAAACGCGCGAGTTCATCGCGCCACTGGACCAGCACGCTGGCGGGGGCGACGACGAGCGAGCGCCCCAGGAGAACGGCGGCTGCCTGCAGCGTCTTGCCGAGTCCCATATCGTCGGCGAGCAACGCGCCGACGCGCGCTGCGCGGCGCCGCAGCAGCCAGCGCACGCCTTCGCGCTGATAAGGCCGCAGGGCGGACCGTAGCGCGCGGGGGAGCGCTGCTTCGTCCGTGTCGATCGCCTCGGTGCGCCCCGTTGCGTCCTGGGCGGCGAGAGCCGCGAGCGCGTCGTCCGCGGCGCCGTCGAGACCTTCGAGCGCCGCGTCCTCCGCGAACCGCGCCAACTCGAGGCGCGCGGCGCGTCCCAGCTGGCCTTGGGTGTCCCGCGCCGCGAGCAAGTCGAGTACGCGATGTCCGTGATCTCGCCACCACTCGAGCGGCAAGGGCGCGAAGCCGCCGCCTTCGAGTGGGACGAGCGTGCGTCCCCCGAGGAACGCCTCCGCGACGGCCCGCGCGGAGGCGCGTCGCGTCCCGCCGCCGGGACCTTTCGTCTCGAACCCGACATCGAGGCGCTCGCCATCGAACCTGGCGTTCATCACGAGAGGCGCGGCAATCTCGACGAGGCGCCGCGCGTCACCCGTGACGGCGATTCCCGTCCGCGCGAGATCGTCCGCGAGCACGGCGGCCTGCTCGACGGCGACGAGCCGCAGGCGCTCGAGGGGCATCGCGAAACGCTGGCGAGCGAGCGCTGCGAGTTCCGCTTCGGCCTTCGCATCGCGACGGGGGACGGCGCCGCCCAGGTGACGCAAGACGCCGTCCTGGACGCGCGCCAGCAGCGGATCGCCGTAGCCGATCGCGAGTCTGACGCCGATGCGGTCGTCCTCGGCGCTGAAGTCCGCGACGAGGCGCGGCG
>CAZPJJ010000517.1:0-2739 GCA_964586535.1 uncultured Acidobacteriota bacterium
TCGGCGACATTCACGACCTTCGTGCGACGCAGTACCTTCAGGGACAATGGAGGCGGCTTCTTCTCGTATCAGGACACCCTCACGATGGAGCAGCTCATCGAGGGGAACTTCATCGCGAGCAGTCAAGGGCCCGGGATCTTTCAGGTCAACAGCAGTCACAACCCTTCCGCACGGATCATCTTCAACTGGATCCTCGACAACGAGGGCCCGGGAATCGACCTGGGTCCGCCTCAACCGGGGGTCGGCCAGATCGCGCGCAACAAGATCAGCGGCAACCAGATCGCCCTTCGCGATGAAACCGACGCGAGCATGCTTCTGGGAACCGCCCCTGCTTCGCGCAACGACTTCTCGGGCAACGAGGACGGCTGTCTCTCTTACAGCGGCGGTATCAGCGAGCTGCTCGCCACGTGGAACTTCTGGGGCACGAACGACTCCGCCGAGATCGCCGCGTGCATCTCGGGATACGGGGTCGTCACCTACGACCCCTGGTACTGGCCCGCGTCGGGCGACCCGCGCGATGGCGCTCCCCGCCACGTCGAACTCTATCCGCGGTTCTCGAACGACCCCGCGCTCCCCGATCTTCCTCACGACCGGCCTGCTCCGGGCAGCACCTTCGCCATCACGGCGGTCGCCGACACGGCCAACAGCGATGCCCGCATCGGCAGCTTCGGCACCACGCTCCGCTGGGATCCGCGCGTCGTGACCTTCACGGGCTGGCAGCCGGGCGCGGCGGGATTCGACATCCTCTGCAACGAGAGCGACGTCGCGCAGGGCGAGCTGCGCTGCTCGGGCACCAACGTCGAGGGGGCCGAGGGCACTCTCGACTTGCTCTGCGCATCGTTCGCCGCCGACGGCGACGTGCGAGTTCCCTCGCCCATCGATCTCGATCTCACCTCGCTGGTCTCCGACGCGCTCTCGCCTGCTCCCTTCGAAGACCTGCTTCCGATCGTGATCGCTCGCGACGATGTCGTGCGCATCGCGCCAGCGGCGGTTTACGGCGACGTGCTCGCCAACGGCAAGCCCGACTCGGGCGATGCGCTCGTGCTCCTGTCGCGCGAAGTCGGCCTGCCGATCCCGAACGAGTCGACCGAGCGCGTCCTCGATCGCCTCGGCGACGCCAACGGCGACGGCCTGGCGAACTCGACCGACGCGAACGTCGTGCTCTCCTACGAGATCGGACTGCCGGTGCCGCGACCGATCGGCGAGACCAACGCCTCCGACGCATCGTGTGGGAGCACGCTCGCAGCCCTGCACACGCCGGCCCCGCGCACGTCCGCACCCATCACGCTCGAGCGCGGCGACATCGCGCTCGCGCTCATCGCCGACCTGCCGCGCCGAGGACCTGACGCCGGGAAGATCGTCGCCGATCTTTGGCTCGCGAATCGACGCGAGCTCCCCATCGGCTCCTACACGATTCGCGTCGAGTTCCCCGAGGGCGACTTCGTCCTCGAGAGCGCAAAGGGATCCGCGGACGGCCGGCTGGGCCGCCCCGTCATCGGCCCGCGTCCGCCCGCACCTGACTACGTCGCGCTGGCCGCCACCGACACCGCCGGCGACCGGCGCGCCCAGGTGAGACTGGCGCGCTTGGTCTTCGCGAAGAAGCACGCCGGGGCGAAACTCTCCGACATCGACGTGCGCGTGCGCGCGATGGCGCAAGGCTCGCCCGGATTCGAGCCGCTCGACGATGCCGTCGTCGTCGAGCCGACGATCGCGCAGCGTGGCTTCGCATCCGCGCGGCCATGAGAGTTGTCAGCGCTTCGGCGGGACGTTAGCGCTGGCGACGGCGCCGATCGAAGCAGCGCGCCCCGCGCAGATCACAAGTACTTGCCGCCGCCGGCCTCGATGCGCGCGAGGTGTTTCATCATTCGCAGGCGTGTAAGTTCGACGTCGGCCTCGGGGTTCTTCATCTCTTCGCGCAGCGCTTCGGTCTTCTTCTTGGCGCGATCGATGTCGATCTCGGAAGCGCGCTCGCACGTCTCGGCCATGACCGTGACGCGCTCGCCCGTGACCTCGGCGAAGCCGCCGGAGAGCGCGAGCGTCTCGGTCGTGCCGCCGGACCGGCACGTCGCGACGCCCGCTTGGAGACCTGCGAGCAAAGGCGCGTGACCAGGCAGCACGCCGAACATGCCCTCGGATCCGGGGAGGATCACCTCTTCGACGTCGCGTTCGAAGACGCGCCGGTAAGGCGTGACGATCTCGAGGTGGATCTTCGTCGGCAGCATCGCGCTCTCCTGCCCTTTCGGCTACATCACGCCGCTTCGGACTTGCGGCGGATCTCGGCGGCGCGCTCGATCACTTCGTCGATCGTCCCGACCATGTAGAACGCCTGCTCCGGGAGCGCGTCGTGCTTGCCGTCGACGATCTCGCGGAACGAGCGGATCGTCTCGGAGAGCTCGACGTAGCGGCCGGGGATGCCCGTGAACTGCTCGGCGACGAAGAAGGGCTGCGAGAGGAAGCGCTGCAGCTTTCGCGCGCGCGCCACCAGAGCCTTGTCGTCTTCGGAGAGTTCGTCCATGCCGAGGATGGCGATGATGTCTTGCAGCTCCTTGTAGCGCTGCAAGACGCGCTGCACATCGCGCGCGGTGCGGTAATGCTCTTCGCCGATGATGTTCGCATCGAGGATGCGGCTCGTCGATTCGAGCGGGTCCACGGCGGGATAGATGCCCAACTCAGCGATCGAACGGCTGAGGTTGGTGTTGGCATCGAGGTGCGCGAAGGTCGTCGCGGGCGCCGGGTCGG
>CAZPJJ010000518.1:0-2732 GCA_964586535.1 uncultured Acidobacteriota bacterium
ATTCGGCAGGGCTGCAGGCGAACTCATGGCGAATAGCGATTTGCAACGGCGACTCCCGGGGGCGGCTCGGGCCGGCGGAACCCCTCCGCGAACGGTCGCGGTTCCGACTGGTGAACCGCGAGAAAGGGAACCTATGTTCCCACGGGGGTTGAGAGAGGACGAGCCCGACGAGGGCGCAGGAGCCCTGCATGGCGTGCTGCGTCGCGCACGTGGATCTGACAGCGACCGGAGCGGTGGTCGAGGTCGCCCTCTATCTCGCGATGGGGATCGCAGCCCTCACGTTCTCCCGCGGTTCGCGCGGCTCATCGAGCGACCACGGGGCCTCTACCGTATCCATGGCCGAAGGCGAGGACGAATCGCGAGCCGCTCTCGCGCTCGCCTGCTCGAACCTCCTGATCTGGGACTGGAACGTCCCGCAACGGAAGGTCACGCTGCTCGTCGCAACGACGACGGGAAGCGACGCGGGCTCGTATCGGCGCGAGGAACTCTCGATCGAGGAAGTCCGGCGCCGGCTTCATCCGGATGATCGTCGAGCCGTCATCACGAGCCTCAGGGCACACCTTCGGGGCGAGTGTCCGTTCTATGAGGCCGACTACCGCGTCCGCGAGAGCCATGGGTGGCGATGGGTGCACGACCGCGGGCGCGTCGCCCTGCGCGACGCATCGGGACGCCCCGTCCGCGTCGTCGGCACTGAGCGCGACGTCTCGCTGCAGAAGGGCCTCGAAGCCCAGTTGCGTCAATCGCAGAAACTCGAGTCGATCGGCGCCCTCGCCGCGGGTATCGCCCACGAGATCAACACGCCCACGCAGTACGTCGGCGACAACGTGCACTTTCTCCGCGATGCCTATGAAGAACTGCTTTCGTACATCGATGCGGTGGAGACGCTGCTCGAAGAAGCGAGACGGGGGCCGGTGTCGCGAGACACGCTCGAGCGCTGCATAGCGGCCCACGACTCGGCGGATCTAGAGTTCCTGCGCGGGGAGATTCCCAAAGCGATCAAGCAAGCCGAAGAAGGCGTGAGTCGCGTCTCGACGATCGTGCGCGCGATGAAGGATTTCTCGCACCCGGGCACCACCGAAAAGCAGCCCTTCGACATCAATCGTGCCATCGAGAGCACCGCGACGGTGGCGCGCAACGAGTGGAAATACGTCGCCCGGATGGACCTCGACCTCTCTCCGGACGTGCCGTTGGTGCCCTGCCTTCCCGGGGAGTTCAACCAAGTGATCCTCAACCTGATCATCAACGCGGCACAGGCCATATCCGCTCGACTCGGCCCCGCACCCGAAGAGCAAGGAACGATCGGCATCGCGACGCGGCGCGTGGCGGAAGGGATCGAGATCACCGTCTCGGACACCGGAACGGGTATCTCGGACGAAATTCGCGAGCGCGTCTTCGACCCCTTCTTCACGACCAAACCCGTCGGCCAAGGGACGGGGCAGGGACTGGCCATCGCCCGATCCGTCATCGTCGACAAGCACGGCGGTTCGATCGACTTCACGAGCGTGAAGGACTCCGGTACGACGTTCACCATTCGCCTCCCGCTCGCACCCTGAGACGAAAGTGCAGGAGTAACCAGCGTGACGAGAGCATTCGCAGATCGGACCACGGAGTCGACGCAGGGCGAGCGTGAGCTGCTCTTCGATATCGTCTCCTCGATCGCGATCGAACTCGACGCCGAAGGGCGAGTCGTGCGCTGGAACCGGAGCGCCGCGCGGACATTCGGCATCGAGAGCGCCGACGCGAACGGCGTACGGCTGGTGGATCTGGGCCTCGAGCTGCGCAGCGCTCCCCTCGAGGAGGCCCTGGCGTGCGGAGCCTGGCGAGAGTCGCCGCGGCGCTTCGACGACGTCGCCTTTCGCAGCCGCGCGGGACGCTCGGGCCTGCTCGGGCTCACGTTTCACCCGATCGTCTCGTCGGGTGCCGCCGGCGACGGCGGCGCGATCGTATTCGGCAAGGACATCACGGAACAGCGGCTCGCGGACTACCGCAACGTGCACGCACAGCGCGTTGCGACGATCGGCGAGCTCGCGGCGACGCTCGCGCACGAGCTCAACACGCCCGCGCAGTACCTCTCGAGCAACCTCTCGTTCCTTGACGACGCGATCGACGAGATCGAGCACTTCGCCCGCCACCTAAGGAATCCCGCGAAGGCCGCAGGGAGCAGCGGCAGAGACGCGGGTCCTCGCGAACGAGACATGCCGGAGACCGATCTGGCCGAACTCTGCCGGGAGATGCGTAGCGCGGTTTCCGAATGCCGGGAGGGCGGCGAGAAAGTGGCCGCGCTCGTCGCGGGCCTCAAGGAGCTCTTCTCCGCGCCGGACGCGTCGCCAGCCGATGTCGATCGCGTCGTGCGATCGGTCCTGGAGGCGACGCGCGCGCGCTGGAGCGGTCTCTTCGATGTCGAGTACCGCAATGCCACGCCACGGGTCACGGCGGCGTGCCGCGAGGCCGATCTTCGCGAAGCGCTGCTGCCGCTGGTTCTCGACGCCTGCAGCACCCTCGACGCCCATCGCCGGGCGCGTCGGGACACGCCCGGACGCATGCGCATCGAAACGCGGCTCGAGGCGGGGGCGCTGCATCTGGCGGTCGCCAGCGACGAGAACGCGGAGATCAGCGGTCCCACGCCGGGATACGCGGTGGCCCGAACGATCGTCGAGGCGGCGCTGGGCGGAACGCTGCTCACGGGCCCCTCGCCCGACGGCCTCTTCGAGGTATGCATCGTGCTCGCCGCT
>CAZPJJ010000519.1:0-2725 GCA_964586535.1 uncultured Acidobacteriota bacterium
CGAGGGCGCCGTCGCCATCGAACTCGACGCGCCGCGAGTGCTCGAGCGGCGCGCGGGCCTCGAACTCGGCGGCGTGTGGGGGCGGCGGGACGCATCGCTCGTCCTCGCGGGCGTCCGGCATCTCGTCGTCGAGGACGTCGAGGGTGGCGCACTCGAAGAGATCGCCGCGGCGCTCTCTCGCGTCTGGCCGGAGTACGCGGGGCGGGTCAACGTAACGGCGTCGCGCGTGGAGAACGACGGCCTCGTGCACGTGCGGACGTTGGAACTCGGCGCGGGACTGACCCTGGCCTGCGGCAGCGCCGCGATCGCAATGGCGGCCACGCATCTCGCGCCGCGCGGCTTGGAGCGCGTCCGCGTCGTCCCGCCTTCGGGAGTGCCGCTGGCGATCACGCTCGACGCTGCGCGAGGACGCGCGACGCTCGCCGGCGAGGCGAGGCGGGTCTACGTCGGTAGTCTCGATTTTTCCTAGCGATACGCGGCTAGACACGCGACCCACGCCGGATCGGCGGCGGCGGTCGTAACCCGATCGTACTTGCCGTTGCCCTCGTCCGTTTCCGGATCCGTTCCTTCCCAGAACACGTCGACGCGCCGGAATCCCGCCTCGAGAAGCAACTCGCGCAGCTCGGGGATGGTCCAGAGCCGCCAGTCGTATTCGAACGCACAGCGCAGCGCGCTTCCGTCCTTGAAAAGGAAGTGGATCGCGAAGCGGCCCTCGTAGGTGAGCGGGTCGAAGCGGCGCTGCTCCCAGACGTAGTGCACGCCGCCCTTGATTTTGCGCGATTCCTCGCGCCCGTCTTCTTGGGTCTCGGCACCGCCGACGACATCGAGAATCAGCACGCCCTCGTCGGCGAGATTGCGCAGCGCGGCCTTGAAGTAGCCGCGCAGTTCATCGCGGGTCTTGAAGACGTTGAACGAGAAATTCAGCGCACAGATCACGTCGGCTTTTTCGGCGTGCTCCTCGCGGACGTCCGCCTGCACGAGCGTGACGCTCGCGCGCCTCGCCGGCGGCAGTGCGTCGACGTTGTGCGCGCGGCCCCAGGCGAGCGTCTCTTCGTCGAGGTCGAAGCCGATGGCACGCCGGTCGCGTCGAGACGCGGCCCAGGCGCAACTCACTGCGGCAGTGCCGCAGAAGTCCTCGCGGAGGAGCAGCGGCGGACGGCCGAACTCCGTGCGGAAGACGCGGTGGAAGAAGGCCACGTCGACTTCCGGCGACTGAACCGCGCGCTGGTAGAGATCGAATTTGTCGGCTCGATCGGCGCGCGTCGCCTCCTTGCCAGCCTTCTTTTGCTTCTTGTCTTTTTCGCGCTTGCTCTTCTGGAACGACTTGTGGGGCGTCGAGCCGCGGCGCTGCTTCTTGACCTCCGGGGCGGGGTCAGCGAGAGCCGCCTCCGGATGGACCGTCGCCGGTTCGTCCACACTCGCCTTGCGCTTGGATCCCGCCATCGCCCGTGTCCTCCGCACCGTCGCTCGTCGCAACGCGCGGGAGCATATCGCCAGGGTCTCGTGGCGTCGACCGGACGCGAGGGAGAGTGGCGACCAAGATGCCCGCCAAGACGAGACCGGCGCCGAGCCACTCGGATCGGGCGAGACGTTCGCCCGCAATGGCCGCGAAGATCGCTGCCCACATCGGCTCCGAAGCGAAGAGAACCGCCGCACGCGTCGCCGTCGTCCGACGCTGTCCGTAAGCCTGGAATGCCAGGAGCAGATTCGTCGCCACGAGGCTCAAGAAGGCGATCTGCAGCCAGAGCCACGGCGATGCCGAGAGCCTGGGCGTCTCGAGCACGGGGGAAGCCAGTGCCGAGAGCACGCCCGTCGCGCCGATCTGCAGGAAGAGCAGGGGCCCGACGGCGCAGGTTCGGAGCGCGGACCCGAGTCCGACGATCTGCGCGGCGAAGAGCAGCGCGCAGAGCAGCGTGAGTGCATCCCCGAGACCGAAGGACGACCCCGAGAAGCCGCCGGACATGACTCCGACGCCCGCGACCGCGATGACCGCGCCGGCGAGCGTGATCGCCCGGGGCGGCTCGCGGTTCCAGATCCAGTCGAGAAAAGGAGTGAAGAGCACGTAGAAGGACGTCAGAAATGCAGAGCGCGAGGGACCGATGAGGGTCAGGCTCCAGGTCTGGAGTGCATAACCCAGCGCCAGCAGACAGCCCAAGACGAGTCCGGGGACGAGCGCGCGACGCAGCGCCTTGGTGTCGGGACGAAATGCGCCGCCGATGAGAAAGACCGTCGCCAGGAGAAAGCGCGCGGCGTTCAGGGCAAGCGGGGACGCCTCCTCGAGAGCGGCCCGCGTGATCGGGAAGGTCGTGCCCCAGCCGACGGCGCAAGCCAGAAGCGCCAAGTCGCCCGCGAACCTGCCGGGAGTGCCAGGGCGAGCCAAAGCGATCAAGCCAGCGCGGCGGCGTCACCCGCGGCGAGGACTTTCACGAGTGCCTCGCCGAAAAAGTCGCCTTTCGAGCGCACGTCGGACGCGACGCGTTGCTCGTACATCTTGCGCGCACGCTCGATCTCGTCGCGGAGCCTGTCGTGGAGGTCGCGTTTCGAGCGTCCGGCATCCACTTCGTCAGGGTGATAGAGGCAGATCTCCTCGATCAAGAGCCTGGCGAAGCGCCGCGCGTCCTCGATCTCCGGGCTCGCGGGCGAATCGCCGGCGAGATCCTCGGGCTCGGGCATGAGTTCGAATCCCTCGTCAGGGCTCTCTTCGACGAGCACGGGTGTCGGGGCC
>CAZPJJ010000520.1:0-2710 GCA_964586535.1 uncultured Acidobacteriota bacterium
ACAGCACCGCGGAGATGAGCGTCCCGGCGTGGCCGATGCCGACCCAGAAGACGAAATTGACGATCGGGAAGCCCCACGCCACCGGGACGTTGTTGCCCCAGACGCCGACGCCCGTCGTGATCAGGTAGAGGAGCATCAGGCCGAGAACGCCTGTGATGCTCACCGCCGTGAAGAAGGCGATGTACCAAGCCCGCGGCGTGCGCGGCATCTCGGCGATGCGACAGACCGACTCGGTGACGTCCTTGAAATCGGCACCGCCGAGCACGAGCGGCGTCCGCTGCCGCGGATCCTCCGCCATGTTGTCGATGAGGGGCGTGCTGATCGTGGCCATGCTTACGCATGCTCCTTGTGATCGGACGCGGAGCCCTGGGGCGCGAGTGCCGATGACGGGTTGCGCACCTTCACGAGGTACTCGACTCGCGGCTTGACATTGAGATACTCCAGCATCGGGTACGCGCGGTAGCCGTCGTGCAGCTTGCGCACGCGGCTCGTCTCGTCGTTGAGATCGCCGAAGACGATCGCGTTGGTCGGGCAGGTCTGCTCGCACGCAGTGACGATGTCGCCGTCCTTGAGCGGACGGTTCGCGATCTTCGCGTCGATGCGCGCCCGCTCGATGCGCTGCGTGCAGAACGTGCACTTCTCCATCACGCCGCGCGAACGCACCGTCACCTCGGGATTGAGCTGCATCGCCTCGATGTCGGTCAGCTTGCGGCGGTAGTTGAAGAAGTTGAAGCGGCGCACCTTGTAAGGGCAGTTGTTCGAGCAATAGCGCGTGCCCACGCAACGGTTGTAGACCATCACGTTGAGGCCCTCGGAGTCGTGGACCGTCGCAGCGACCGGACAGACCTGCTCGCAGGGTGCGTCCTCGCAGTGCATGCACGTCACCGGCTGCGTGACCACTTGCGGGTCGTCGTCCGGACCCGCGAAGTAGCGGTCGATGCGGATCCAGTGCATCTCGCGACCCTCTTGAATGCGCTCCTTGCCGACGACCGGGACGTTGTTCTCGGCCTGGCAAGCGACGACGCAGGCCGTGCAGCCGATGCACGCCGAAAGGTCGATCGCCATCGCCCAACGGTGACCGTCGTACTCGTGGCCGGAGAAGAGGTCGTAGAGCTTGTGCTTGTGACCCGCGGCGTGCTTGGGGTCGTGTTTGTAGTCCTCGAGCGTGACCTCGCGCACGAGATCGCCCCGGCGCTGCTCGATGCCCTCGCGGCCCATCGCGTCGAGCGCGAAATGGTTCTGCGTCGTGGCCAGCGCGTAGGTGCGGCCGGTCTTCGCGACGGAAGCTCCGCGTACCGCCCAGGCGCCCGACGCCGGGCGTAGGCGCTGGGCGTTGAAACCCTGGCCCGCGACGGCTTCGGACGCGACCTCGCGACCGTAGCCGAGCGCAACTCCGATCGTGTGCATCGCTTGGCCGGGCATCACGTACACCGGCGCTTCGACGCTGCGGCCCTCGATCGTGATCGTCACCACGTCGCCCTGCCACACACCGAGTTCGCGCGCGGTCGAGGGGCCGATGAGCGCGGCGTTGTCCCACGTGAGCTTGGTCATGGGCTCGGGCGCTTCCTGCAACCAGTGGTTGTTGGCGAAGCGGCCGTCCCCGAGCATCGGATGCGGAAAGAAGACCACCTCGAGCGCGTCGCGTTCGGCCGAAGGCCACTCGGTGCGGAACGCGGCGGCCGCGGCGGCGAGCGCGGGGCCGTCCAAGACGGCTGGCGCGGGCGCGGGCGCCGAGCCGGCGACGACGCCATCGTGAAGCGCAAGGCGCCACGACTTCTCGTCGAGACCATGCGTGGCGCGCACGAGGTCGTAGCCGCGGGCATTCGCGTCGCCCGCGAGCAGCGCGAGGAACTCCGCCGGGGTCTTGCCGTCGTAGAGCGGTCGAATCAGCGGCTGGACGAGCGAGATCGTTCCGTCATAGCCGCGCGCGTCGCTCCACGACTCGAGGAAGTGCGAGCGGGGCACGTGCCAGGTACAGCGCTGCGAGGTTTCGTCGCGATGCTCCGAGAGGTGGATCGTCGTCGCGACGCCCTCGAGCGCCGAGGCGAAGCTCAGCGCGCCGGGAGCGTCGTAGACGGGGTTGCCGCCGACGATGACGAGCGTCTGCACCGCGCCCGTCTTCATCGCGCCGACGAGCGCTTCGAGCGCCAGTGCGTGCGCCGGCCTCAGGCCGTCGTCGCATTCCGTGTACGACACCACGCCGCTTGCGTCCGCGCCGAGCGCCGCGTTGATCGCGGCGGCGAGCGCGTGCACGATCGGCGGCTGCTGGGCCCCTGCGATGACGACCGCGCGACCGGCGGCGGCCACGAGTTCGTCGACCAACGTGTCGAGGAACGCGGGCGCGAAGGGGTGGTCGGCCACCGCGGCGAGCGAGGGCACGAGTCCGAGCGCGTCACCGGTGCGCCCCGCGATCGCGCGCGCGAGGCGCATCGCCGCGATCGTCACCGCCCCCGAGGCCATCGGGAAGCGGTGATCTGCTTGCGATCCCGTGAGCGAGTGGAAGCTCTCGAGGGCGTAGAGCCTGTTCATCGTGCCGTCGTCGCCACGGCGTCCCCGCGCGAACGCGCGCGCCAGCCGGAGCGAGTCGGGATGATCGGCGAGGAAGTCCGCTTCGAGAGCGACGATGACGGAAGCCTTGTCGAGATCGAGGTGCGCGCGCAGCGGACGGCCGAAGGCGAGGCGCATGCCTTCGCGCTCGTTGTCGCGAGAG
>CAZPJJ010000521.1:0-2709 GCA_964586535.1 uncultured Acidobacteriota bacterium
GCCGCGCCTGTGGCAGGTCTTGATCACGAGCTGCGTGTAGGCGCGCATGCAGGGTTGTTCCATCGTGACCTGGCCGCGATCTGGCAGGACCGCGCCCGGGTCGGCGCGGTGGACCTTGATGAACGAGAAGATGTAGTCCCAGCGGCCGCAGTTCAGGCCCGCGCTGTGCTCGCGCAGCTCCCAGAGGATCTCGTCCATCTCGAAGGCGGCCGGCAGCGTCTCGATGAGTACCGTCGCGCGGATCGTGCCGCGCGGAATGCCGAGTTGCCCCTGGGCCGCGACGAAGACCTCGTTCCACAGCCGCGCCTCGAGGTGGCTCTGGAGCTTGGGTAGATAGAAGTAGGGACCCGTCCCGCGCGCGAGCTGCTCCTTCGCGTTGTGAAAGAAGAAGAGCCCGAAATCGACGAGCGAACCCGGAGCGGGCCGGTCATCGACGAGGATGTGCGCTTCTTCGAGGTGCCAGCCGCGCGGCCGCACGAAGAGCACCGCTGGCCGCTCGCCCAGCGCGTAGTGCTTGCCCGACGCGGGGTCGTCGTAGGTGATCTCCCGGCGCACGGCGTCCTTGAGATTCGCCTGACCGCCAATGACGTTCTCCCAGGTCGGCGAGTTCGAGTCCTCGAAGTCCGCCATGAAGACGCTCGCGCCCGAATTGAGCGCGTTGATGATCATCTTGCGATCGACAGGCCCCGTGATCTCGACGCGGCGATCCTGCAGATCCGCGGGGATCGGCGCGGCTTTCCACTCGGCCTCGCGGATCTCGCGGGTGGCCTCGAGGAAAGCCGGGCGCTCGCCGCGGTCGAAAGCGGCCGCCCGCTCGCGACGGGCCGCGAGCAGCTCGTCGAGCCGGGGCCGGAAGTGCCGGACCAGCCCCGCCACGAAGGCGAGGGCTTCGGGGGTGAGGATTTCTGCATCGCGAGCGATGACCGGCCCCCGAACGCGGAGGCCGGCGGGTTCGCTGGGAACCATGGCTTCGTCTCCCTGCGGCAATTCTGCTCGCATTAGAGCACGACTGCCCCGTTTACAGACGACTTTTCCCGCCCGGTCACCGGGTCAAGGGCACTCGGGGGCGACCCGGCGGGGGCGGTGCCGCCCGCCCCACGGTCCGGGGGACCTCCCCGCCAGCGACGACGATCTTCGAGTCAGCGGACCGGTTTGACGGAGAGTGCCGCGAGTCCTAGCATCCGCGAGGTTTTCGTCGAGGTGGCGGTGTAGCTCAGTGGTAGAGCATGCGGCTCATAACCGCAGTGTCCCCGGTTCAAATCCGGGCACCGCTACCAACCTCCCTGTAACAATGTCCGGCGTGAGCGACACGATGCTCCGTCTCGCCGGCCCGGCTCTGCTCCAGGAGGTCACGCGCCCCTGGGCTCCGCCCCGCGGATCCCGGCTCGTGGTCGCCGTCTCGGGCGGCGCCGATTCCCTCGGCATGCTCCATCTGCTCGCCGCCCTCGCCCCGGGCCGCGGGTGGAAACTCGTCGTGGCAACCCTCGACCATGGCGCGCGGGGCAGCGCCGCCCAGGACGATGCCGCGTTCGTCGGCGACATCGCGCGGAGCCTGAACCTCCCCTGCCTGCGCGGGCAGGCGTCCCTGCCCGGAGGCGCCGGCGAGTCCGCGCTGCGCCTCGCCCGGCGCGCCTTCCTCGAGCGCGCGCTCGCGCTGACCGGCGCCGCGGCGATCGCCCTCGGCCACACGATGGACGATCAGGTCGAGACGGTGCTCCACCGGCTGACGCGAGGCACCGCGCGTCGCGGGCTCTCGGGGATGAGCCGGCACGATCCGCCGTACTGGCGCCCGCTGCTCGACGTGCGCCGTTCGCAGCTGCGCTCGATCCTCGAGGGCGCGGGTCTCGCATGGCGCGAGGACGAGACGAACCTCGCGCCGACCGCGACGCGCAATCGGATCCGCGCGCTGGTGATCCCCGCGATCGAGCGCGCGCTCGGGCCGAGCGCAGTGCCCGCCATCGCGCGCGCGGCGGCAATCCTGCGCAGCGAGGACGAGCGTCTCGAACGCGATGCGGAAGCTGCGTGGACTTCGGTCGTGGTCTTCCTCGCGGACGATCGCCTACAATTCCGGATCTCCGCGCTGCGCGGATTGGATGCGGCCCTCGGGCGCAGGCTCCTCTTGCGGGCTCTGCGCGCGCTGATCGGCGAGGGTCGCGAAATCACGAGCACTCACGTCGACGACATCGCCGCACTCGCCGCCGCCCGCGGCCCTGGCCGTTTCGTCGATCTCCCCGGAGGTTTTCGCGCGGTGCGCCGCCGGGGCGTGCTCGAGATCGCGAGGCCCGGCATTCCCGCGCGAGGTGAACCGTGAGACCGCTCGCCGACGATATCCTCTTCTCCCCCGAGCGCATCCGCGAGCGCGTGCGCGAACTCGCGCACCTCATCGACGACGACACTCCTCCCGGCAGCGAGATCGCCGTCCTCGTCGTGCTCAAAGGGGCGTTCATCTTCGCCGCCGACCTCGTGCGCGAGCTGCGGCACCCGACCCAGGTCGGTTTCCTCGAGATCCACAAGGATGCCGACGGCGGCCGCGAGGCCGACTTCGTCTTCTCGCACCCCTTCCCCGTCCAGGGACGCGACGTACTCATCGTCGAGGACATTCTCGACTCGGGCATCACGATGAACGCGCTACTCGCGCAGATCCGCTCGCGAAAGCCCGCCCGGCTTCGCACCGCGGTGCTCCTCGACAAGCGCGAACGCCGGCTCGTC
>CAZPJJ010000522.1:0-2706 GCA_964586535.1 uncultured Acidobacteriota bacterium
CAGGGGCGCCGCGGTACGCAGCGCTTGCTCGGCGTCGGCGAGCGCCGCCGCGGCCGCGAGATCGCCGAAGCCGAGGCGCGAGCCTTCGTCGATGACGCGCAGGTACGACGTGCGTGCCGTGGCCGCATCGCCCAGGCGCTGTGCGATCGAACCCTGCACGAGCAGTTTCAACCACGGCAGGCGCGGATCGAGGCGCGGATCGGCGCGCATGGCGGAGATCGTGCGCGACGCGTCGTCGAGTCGCTCGATGCGCGCCAGAGCGAGCGCACGCAGCGCGCGCGCGCTCTCTTCCTGCGCTTCGGCGAGACGCAGCACGGACATCTCGTCGAGGATCTCGAGCCCCCGGCGCGCGAGGCTCGGATCGGGTGACGCGACGGCCATCCACGCGGCGCCGAGCCCTGCCTCGCCGCGCACCGCGAGGGGCCGCGCGGCGTCGCGCAATGTCGCGAGCCTGGCCTCGAGAAAGGCGACCCGCGACGACGGTAGACGGCCGTTCTGCGCTCTCGCCGCAGCCGTGCAGAGCGCTGCATTGTGGCGATAGGCCGCGTGCGCGCCGGCCTCGGCCGTGGCGCGGTCGCACCAGAACTCGGCCGCTCCGAGGTCGCCGACCTCGAAGAGGCGTTGCCCAACCGCAAGCATCACTCGCGGCGGCGTCTCCTCGGCTCGCGTACCGCGCGCCACACCGAGCAACCACGAGAGCGCGGCGTCGTGTCCGTCGCAGCGCGCGAGCGACTCGGCGGCGAGGAGGATCGGTTCGGCGGCGGGTGGGAATGCCGACCGCACGCGCTCGACGATGGCGAGCGCCTCGACGCAACGCGCCTCGCGAGCCAGCACCGCCGCGTGACCGAGTTCGAGGATGGGCTCGGACGAGCCCGCGAAGAGCTGCCGCGCGCGGGTGTCCACACCGACATCGAGTAACGCGAGCACGACCGCTGCCTGCAGCGAGGCGCGTTCGACCGGCCCCGCTCCGTTCGGCGGCTGGCGGAGCGCGGCGAGCATCGCCTCGCGGGCCGCGTCGCCGCGACCGCGCGCTTGCTCGAAGAGCGCCGCCGCGAGGCCGCGGGCGAGCGGGTCGTCGGGAATCGACGCTCCTTGGCCGGTCTCGAGCACGAGTTCCGCCGATCCGGAGCGGTCGACGGCCTCCCAGACGGCACGCTCGACGGCGACGGCGGGGCTCTCGGCGGAGCCGTTCTCCTGCGCGGCAACCGGAGCGAGCGCCGCGCCCAGCAAGACCGCTAGCGCCATGCCGGGCGCGCGAGAACGCATCATTGCGAGAGCCTCCGCCCGGGTCGGGACGGCGCGTGCGCCGGTGCCGCCGGACCTCGTGGAAAGTCCGGCGTAGGATACTGCACGCCGCAAAGGAGTCCGGATCGATGCGCTTCGTCCACACCATGCTCCGCGTCACGAACCTGCAGCGCAGCCTCGATTTCTACACCGGCATGCTCGGGTTCGAGCTCGTTCGCACGCGCGAGAACGAAGAAGGGCGATTCACGCTGGCCTTCCTCGAACCGCCGGGCGGCGGCGCGCAGCTCGAGTTGACCTACAACTGGGATCGCGACCACTACACGCTCGGCGATGCCTACGGACACATCGCCCTCGCGGTCGCCGATCCCGGCGCCACGTACGAGGCGCTCATCGCGAAGGGCGTGCCGCCCTACCGGCCATCGAACGGACGCTACGCGTTCATCAAGGATCCGGACGGCTACCAGATCGAACTCGTCCGGGACGGCGAGACGCCTCGCTGACGAGCGGCACGCGCGTTGGGGTCAGCGCTTCTCGGCGTCGCGCAGAGCCTTCAAGAAGGCCTTCGCCTCCGCGGGCACCGGCTTGGCCTTGCCGGCCGCGGGCGTGAGCACCTCGGCGGGCTCGACGATCCCCTGGTCGTAGAGTCGCGAGTTGTCCTTCTTGGAAGGACGCAGCAGCGCCCCGTCGAGGGCGAGGCTCACCATCGCGCCTTTCGAGCGCACATAGCTGAGCATCGACGCCTTGCCCTCGCCGTCGGCGAGCGCTTCGGTCGACGCGCTGTGCGGCCCGGCGGCGACGGAAGCCTTCGCGCCAAGCGTCACGCCGTCGCTCAGCAGTGCCTCGACGCCCTTGTCGTCCATGACGAGCAGCACGATGTCGGCGATCTCGACGCCGATCTGGAAGCCGACGGAAGCCCCGCCGACCGAGACGACGAGCGGCGCGCTCCACGAGCCGTCCGCGAGACGGCACGACGCGAGGCCCTTGCCGCCGCGACCACCGACGATGAACGCGCCCTTCGAGACTTCGGGCAGCACCAGTATGCAGCGCGCGTCACGAACGAGCGCGGGGGGAATCCCGCGGGAGGTGTCGTTGGCCATCAGCGTGAAGACGTGCGTCGCCTCGGCGATCTTCTCGCGCAGCTTCGCGGGCACGCGCGCCTCGGCGGTGGAAGCCGCCATCGGGACGAGAAGCGCCGCGGTCAGAAGAGCGACGATAGAGCGGCGGGAAGTGATCATGGTCGATGCTCCGTGCGAGCGTCCCGGGGGAGCGGTCCCCTCACTCTCCGGGCTCTTCCTCGCTGAAACCCCGCAGATCCTCGTTGCGGGCGATGCGCGGTTCGTCCTCTCCGGGACGCAACTCGCGGACGCCGAGCACGATCCGCAGGTATTCGAGGTCGTGTTGGCGCTTGTCCTTGCGCCCGCGCCAGACCGTCAACTGCTGCTCGTAGAGGTCCTCGATCGT
>CAZPJJ010000523.1:0-2694 GCA_964586535.1 uncultured Acidobacteriota bacterium
CGCCGCTTCTCAGAAACCGCGAATCAGCGCGCGCCGAAGTTCGAACACTTCACGGTGCGTGCGCGACGGAGGGGTTGCGGGCTATCGTCTCGCGGCGGAGACACCGATGCGCCCCCCCCTCTTCGATTCGCACTGCCACCTCGACTTCCCCTCGCTGCTCGAGGATCTTCCGGGAGTCCTCGCGCGCGCCCGCGAGGCGGGCGTGACACGCATCACGACGATCGGCGCCGGGCGCGGGCCGGGGACGGCCGGTGGCGCCCTGGCGATCGCGCGGCAGTACCCGGAGTTCGTGTGGGCGACCGTGGGGATCCATCCGCACGATGCGCGGTACGCCACGCTCGAGGCGCGGGCGGATGCCGAGTCGCTCGCGGCGGATCCGCTGGTCGTCGCCATCGGCGAGACGGGGCTCGACTATCACTACGACCTCTCGCCCCGCGAAGAGCAACGCGACTCGTTCCGCTGGGCGATCGCCCTCGCGCGATCCGTGAAGAAGCCGCTGGTGATCCACACGCGGGAGGCGGCGCAGGACACCCTGGCCGTCCTGCGCGAGGAACGCGCGTCCGATGTCGGCGGGATCATCCACTGCTTCAGCGAGGACGCCCCGTTCGCGCTTGCCGCGCTGAACCTGGGGTTCGTGACGTCGTTCAGCGGCATCGTGACCTTCCCCAAAGCCACACCCGTCCACGACGCCGCTCGCGCTCTCCCCCTGGACGCGATCCTCATCGAAACCGACGCGCCCTTCCTGGCCCCGCCCCCCCACCGCGGCAAGCGCAACGAACCCGCCTTCGTCACCCACGTCGCCGACGCGATCGCCCACCTCCGCGGCGCCGACCCCGACTCCATCCGCTCCGCCACCTTCAAGAACGCCTCTCGCCTCTACCACCTCTGACCCTCCCCTCTGGGGACAGGCGCATTTCGGGGACAGGCGCATTCCGGGGACAGGCACCTCAACTCGACCGTCCCCGTCATTCGACTGTCCCCATGGGACGGGTGGTCGCTGGGGAGGTGGACGGGGGGTGACGAGTAGAAGTAGCTTGTGCGGCTCAGGCCCACCCCCATGGCCGCCATGAGAACGAGGAGACCGCCCGTGGACCATAGCCCGAAGGCATCGATCGCAGGGCTCCCCGAGAATGCCCGCCGCCCGCTTCAGCCCGGCGAGCGCTACATACCCGTCGTGCCCGGCGACAACGTGCTCGAGGTCACCAGCCGCTCCGTGGGCTTGGGGCTTCTCTTCTGCGGCATCTTCGCGATGGCGGCAGCCTACGTGGCGCTGAAACTGGGCCAGGGCATCGAGGCGGCGATCCCGATCGCGATTCTCGCGGTCGGCATCTCGCAGTTCGCCAAGCGCAAGAGCACGATGCTCGAGAACGTCATCATCCAGTCCGTCGGCGCGAATTCGTCCCACGTCGTGTCGGGCGCGGTATTTACGATTCCGGCGCTCTACATGCTCTCCGCGGACCCGACGATGGGCGTCGCGCAGCCCAACATGTTCCAGGTCGTGACGGTCTCCTTCCTTGGCGGCTGTCTCGGCATCCTCTTCCTGATCCCGCTGCGCCACCACTTCATGGTCGAGATGCACGGTCACTTCCCCTGGCCCGAGGGCACGGCGACGACCGAGATCATCCTCACCGGCGAACGCGCGGGCGGGCAGGCCAAGACTCTCGCGCTCGCCGCCGGCCTGGGCGCCGTCTACGACGGCCTCGTCACGATGCTCCACGCCATGGGGGAGCAAATCAATTTCAAGTCGGTGTGGATCGGCGAACTTCTCGAAAAGCAGTTCATGAAGTTCTCGATTCTGAATAACGCAGCGGTGATGGGCGTCGGCTACATCATCGGCGTGCGCTACGCCGCGATCATCTGCTCGGGATCGTTCGTCTCGATGTTCCTGCTCGTGCCGATCGTCTACGCGATCGGCCAGTACGTGCCCGAGGCGATCGCGCCGGGCACCGTCCCGATCGGCGAGATGTCCATCGACCAAGTCTTCCGCTCCTACGTGCGCATCATCGGCGTCGGCGGCATCGCGGGCGCCGGCATCCTGGGCATCGTCTCGTCGCTGCCCTCGATGATCCGTTCCATCCAGTCCAACATGAAGGGCCTCAAGAGCCACGAAGATCCCAAGGCGGCGCTCGAGCACCGCAACGATCGCTCGCTCAGCGGCCAGTTCGTGCTCGTCGGCCTCGTGATCTTCTTCGTGGCCGCGCTGCTCTTCTTCTCCTTCGGCCTCGGCATCCCCAACGCCTTCATGTACGGCCTCGTCGGTACGCTCGTCGTCACGGTGATCGCGTTCTTCTTCGCCCCCGTCGCTGCGCGCGCGATCGCGATCGTCGGCACCAACCCGGTCTCGGGCATGACGATGCTGACGCTCATCATCACCGGCTTCGTGATGCTCAAGCTCGGCCTGCAGGGCGGTGCCGGGATGTTCGTCACGATGATGGTCGGCGGCGTCGTCTGCACTGCGCTCTCGGCATCGGGCGCGCTCTCGTCCGACCTCAAGATCGGCCACTGGATCGGCGCCACGCCGCGCAATCAGCTCGCGCTGAAGTTCGTCGGCACGTTCGTCGCAGCGATCTTCTGCGGCCTTGCGATGTGGCTGCTCTCCCAGTCCGGCGACGGCTTCGGCAGCCAGTCGATCCCCGCCCCGCAGGCGTCGGCGATGAAGGAAATCCTCGTCGGCATCTTCGGCTCGGTCGAGCA
>CAZPJJ010000524.1:0-2689 GCA_964586535.1 uncultured Acidobacteriota bacterium
CCGGGCTGTCAACGTCGGCCTCGTCGAGACGCTCGCACGCGCGGCGCGGCGGCACGGCGCCTACCTGGCGCACGTATCGACGGACTATGTCTTCGACGGCACGGCGGGACCCTACGATGTGGACGCGCCAACGGCTCCGGTCGGCTGGTACGGCGCGACGAAGCTCGAGGCCGAACAGCTTCTCGCCGCTTCCCAGATCGAGCACGGGGTCTTCCGCACGCTGGTGCTCTACGGCAAGGGACCGGGGCTGAAGCTCGATTTCGTCGGATGGGTGCGCCGCGAGCTGGAAGTGGGGCGCACGATCCGCGTCGTGACCGATCAAACGGGCAATTGCACGTGGGCGCTCGACCTGGCGCAGGCGCTGGCGTCGGCCGTCGAGCGCCGCACGACCGGGACTTTCCATGTCGCCAACCGCGGCTTGATCTCGCGCCACGAGTTCGCGTTGCTCGTCGCGCGCGTTTTCGGACTCGATGCCATGCTCGTACAACCGGTGACGACGGAAGAACTCGGCCAGCAGGCGAAGCGGCCGCTGCGTTCTGGACTGAAACTGAGTCGCAGCGAAGAGGCGCTCGGCATGCGCTTCCCGGCGCTCGAACGCGCCCTCGAGCGCTACAAGCGCGACGACGGAGAATCGCTCGTCGCCCCGCAGGAGAGCGCGGTCAGCTCAGGCGCGTGACCATCCGCAGGACGTTCGCGCCGTCGCGCTCGGTGAACGACACGTCGTCCATGAGCGAGAAAATGAGAAAGAGCCCGCGCCCGCCCTCGGTGAGCGTGTCGGGATCGGTCTCGTCGAGAGTGAGCGGCTTCGGCTGCCTCAGCTCGGCGGGCATGGGACGCCCGCGGTCCGTGACTTCGATGATGAGCGCCTTCGACTCGAGGATGACACAGACGACGATCTCGTGACCCGGCTCGTTCTCCAGCGCGTGCACCAGGCTGTTCGTGACGGCCTCGACGACGCAGAGCTCGATGTGGCCGCGGCGCACTTCATCGAGGCCGACGCTCGCGGCGATGCCGTTGAGTGCGGCGCCGACGAGGCGCACGTTGCGGATGTCGCTGACGATCGAAAGCGAGACGCTGCGTTCGGGGGCATTCATCGCGAACCACCCTCCCTCCGTGGAGCCAGTTCGAGAGCGAGCAAGGAGATGTCGTCCGGCGGAGCGCAGCCGCCGGAGTGCAGGGTCAGTTCGGTGAGCACGGCGCTGCAGGCTTCTTCGATCGAAACCGTGCGCGTCTCTTCGAGGATCGCCCGGAAGCGCTCGAGCCCGAAGAAGTCGCCGTTCGGATCTGGGTGCTCGGGAATGCCGTCCGTGTAGAGGAAGAGCCGGTCGCCGGGTTCGAGAGTCACTTCGTCCTCGTCGAAGGGCAGAAAAGCGCCCAAGCCGATCACCGAGCCGCCCGCGTCGAGCGTCTCCAGGTTGCCGTCCCGGCGCTGCAGGAAGGCCGGCGGGTGCGCGGCCGAGCTGTAGCGGAAAGCCCCTGTGCGCAGATCGAGCGCACCGAGCGTGATCGTGAAGTGTCGGTCGAAGCGCTCGATGGGGAACGACGCGTCGAGCCGCGTGAGAATCTGACCCGGTGAGCGCACGCCCGTGATCGCCCCTCGCGGATCGCGCTCGACGAGCAGCGAGCCGTGCGGCGAGAGCGCCTGCCCCGCCGAGATCGCGACGAGCGACGAGGGCACGCCGTGCCCCGCGACATCGAGCATGTACAGAGCGACCATGTCCTCGGCGACGAGATGGATATTGAAAATGTCGCCGCCGAGCGTGTGGCAGGGCTCGAAGCGCCAGGCGATCCGCAACCCCGGGATCTCCGTGCCTTCCTCGGGAATCATCGCGCGCTGGATCTCGGCCGCGGCGCGCAGGTCGGCCTCGATGCTCTGCTGCTTGCGCTGCAATTCCTCGTTGATGTCGACGAGAAAGCGCGTCAGCTCGCGCACGCGCAGGTGCGTGCGGACGCGCGCGATGGTCTCGGCGCGGTTGACCGGCTTCGTGAGAAAGTCCACGGCGCCCAGTTCGAGGCCGCGGATCTTGTCCTCGGCCTCGTCGAGCGACGAGAGAAAAATCACCGGCAACTCGGATGTCTGCGGATCCGCCTTGAGCTCCGCGCAGACTTCGAAGCCGTTCTTCTTCGGCATCATGATGTCGAGCAGCACGAGATCCGGTCGCTCGCGACGTACCGCCTCGAGCGCCTCGTCGCCGTCCGCAGCGTCGCAAACGTCGTACCCGGCGCGCTCGAGCATGCGGCGCAGGATGGTGACGTTCGTTCGCGCGTCGTCGACGACGAGTACCTTCGAGCTCAAGACCGGCCTCCACGAGGGCACGGCACGAGGACGCCGGCCCGGGGATCGCGGCGAATATCGGTCCCGGGCGGGCCGGATTCAATCGATCGAGAGCGGTTTCTTCTGGACGGGTTTGGACATCAACAGAACGCTGCGGAACCACTCGCCCGGTCCGTCGTCCTCGAAGCACCACTCGATCAGCTCGGCCTCGTGGCCGTCCCGAGGTTCGAGCCCGAAAAGCCCGACGTGGACCGGCACGGCGGCTGCACCGTCGCCCTCGGGATCCTCGGGGCCGAGGACTGTCAGAACGGGCGGGCTCGCGTCGAGCTGGCGGTCGAAGTCGCGCAGGTCGCGGAAGGTGATGCCCGCCCGGCTGGGGCGCGGTTCGAGCGCGAACGAGATCGCGACGGTGAG
>CAZPJJ010000525.1:0-2647 GCA_964586535.1 uncultured Acidobacteriota bacterium
ATCCCCGCCGAAAGGCGGGGTACGCTCGCGCGTTCGGATCCACGCTTCCGATCGAGGAGCCCGGGATCGACACGCGCGGCATCCTCCGTGGTGCCGGCGCCCCCGTCGCGACTCTCGCCCGTCCCGTTGTCCAGCGTCGCTCGCCCGGCGGTTCAGATGCTCCCGATATCTTCGACGGTCCGACCCGCCGGCGTGGCGGCGGCGGCAAGCCTCTCGGCGACCTCGGTGTCGCCCGCCGTGACGTGAACGCGATCATCCGTCCGCTCATCGCTGAGATTCAGCGGTCGATCGACTCGCGCACCAAGGCGGGTGCCGGCGCGATCACCGGCTACACGTCGGCGCTGTCGCAGGCTCTCGCTCCCTACCAGGGGCGCACCGCTGATATCTACGGGCGGGCGCAGCAGGCTCAGGCGGCGTCGGACGCGGCGCTCACGTCCGGCCTGCGCACCGGGTCGAACCAGGCTGCTGACGAGCTGGCCGGCAGGCTGGCCGCCCTACCCGGAGCCGAGGCTCATGCCGAAGCGGCCCGCGGCACGGGGCAGGGGGCGGCCGGCGCGCTCGCCGGCACCGGGTCCGCTTCGCTGTCCGAGCTGATCGCTTCCGGTGCTGCCGCCGAAGCGTACGCCGACAAGCTGCCGGAGTTCGCGCGCCTCGGAGGATTGGACGCGATCCGCGACCTCACGTTGCAGTCGCGCAGTCAGCTCGCCGACGAGCTCGGCGGCATCCGTTCGCAGGTGCCGCAGCTTGTGCAGGGGCGCCTCGACACGCTCGCCGAGCGCCGGCAGGCAGAGTCGGAGCTTGCAGAGTCGCGCCGTCAGTTCAACGTCGGTCAGAAGGCGAAGGCGGAGGCCGAGGCGTTCCGCCGCAGGGTCATCGCTGAGGAGCTTGGGATCAAGGCGGCCGCACTCGACCTCGACGCCAAGAAGCTCGACGCGAAGATCGCGCAGGACATTCGCGACACGAAGATCAAGCTCGCCGAGCTCGGTGTTCGCAAGGCTGATCTACAGCGCAAGGCGAACGAGTCGATGCGCGACTATCAGCTTCGCATCGCCAAGATGCAGACCCAGCAGGATCAGTGGCTCGCCGAGCACAACATCGACCTTGCGAAGCTCGACCAGGCTGAGCGCAAGCTCAAGCTCACCGGCAAGAAGGGCGGCTGGTCGAAGAAGGAAGTTGCCGAGCGGCGGCGCGACGTGGCTGACACGATCCGAGACGACTTCCTCGGCTTCACGGACGACGACGGCAACGTACACGAGCCGGTGCCGTTCTCCGACACGGTTCGCGACCTCGTGGCCGCCGGCTACCCGCTGTCGATGATCAACAAGGTCGCTCGTCTCTACTTCCGCCTCGGGCGCAACGGAGTCCAGCGCGCCGAAGTCGACGGAGTGCTTTACCTGTACCGGCCTGACGTGGAGGAGGATCCGTCGGACGGCCTGCCGATCGGGTTCGTGGCGGCGACCCGCGACGAAGGCCCGGGGAGGTAGTTCGTGGGCAGCATTCGTCGCAGCGGGTCGAAGGTCGGCGGCGGGTCGATTCGTCGCAGCGGCGGCCGGTCCGGCTCAGCGGCGCCGAAGGACGAGGACGGTGGCGTCCTCGGGTTCTTCGGCGACGTACTCTCCGACTTCAAGGACATGGCGGTGTACGCGCCTGCCGGCGTGTACGAGGCCGGCAAGTCGATCGGGCTCGATATCGCCGACGTTGCTCGCGAAAGCCCCGAGCGGCTGCTGAACCCGTACGCGGTGGTCGGCTCGATTCTTGCCGAGGATACGCGCACGAGGGAGCTTGGCGAGGCTGTTGCGAAGGGCACTTACGAGGATCTGCGTCACCCGCTGCGCAATCCGGGCTACACGCTGCTGACCGCGCTCGGGCTCGCGACCGGCGGTGCCGGGTTGGTTGCTCGCGGGGCTGCCGCCCCGGCAAAGGTTGCGGCTGCAACCGGTCGCGCCGGGAAGGCGAGGGCGGCGCTCGAGGCATTCGGAACGAAGCCGCAGCCGGGCCCGCTCAAGATCAAGTTCCGAGGCGAGGAGTTCGAGGATCTTGCTTCCCGGTCAGCGCTCGTGCGGCCGGTGCAGCGTGCCCGGGTTCGTAGCCTCGAGCGGCGGGCAGAGTTCGATCCGCAGGGCCGGGCAGCGGGCAAGCTCGAGAAGCGGGTTGGCAAGATCATCAGCGAGGAGCAGCGTTACCTCGACGCGGTGGAGCGCGGCCCCTCCCTCGTGCTCGAGCGGGTCGGTTCCAAGCTGAACGACGCCGAGCAGGCGGCGCTTCGCGTGGTTGCCGAGCAGACTCCGCTCGAGAAGCGGATCGCTGCGACCAGGCTGCGCGCGGAGCGGGCAACTTCTCGGCGTGAACGCCGTCGGCACAATGCTCGGATCAAGGCGCTCGAGGGAGCCCGCCAGTACGTCACCGGCGAAGGCAGGCCGACGTTCAAGCCGGATGCGACCAAGCTCTCCGCCGTCTACCGACGCCTCGAGGACGTGGCCGGCAGCCGCGAGGAGCTGCTCAAGTCGATCGGCGCTCTCACCGATGAGTCCGCCCGGGCGCGCAAGACGAAGGCCGGTGTCGTCGCTCTCGGCGGCTCTCTGCCCGAGAAGGTGGCTCCGTCCAAGGCGCTCAAGCGGGCCGAGCAGCGCGTCGAGGCGCTCGAGAA
>CAZPJJ010000526.1:0-2645 GCA_964586535.1 uncultured Acidobacteriota bacterium
ATCGCGGGCGACATCACGGCCATCCTGCGGCTCGCCCCCGACGATCTCTCGAAGAAGACCATCGTCGTCGGACACGCGAGCGAAGCCGCGGCGGAAGAACTCGCGCGGCGCGGCGCGTCGATCCTGATCACGCTGCTGCCTCCGCTGCGCGGCGACGACGGCGCGCTCGCGCTGCACTCCTCGGCGGTGCTCGAGGGACTCCTCGTCGCGCTGCGCGGCCGTCCCGACCTGCCTCCCACCGATGACACTTATCTCGATCTCGTCGGCCATCTCGATTGGACGCCCGCGATCCGCTATCTCAAGCCGGAGGAGGCCGCGGTCAATCGCTTCGCGTTCGTCATTCATCCGCTCGAAGTGCGCTTCATCCACGCCGATCCGCTCTTCCGCTGGACCCGCTACCTGCCGGACGGTCTCGTCGAACGCGTCGCCGCGCGCTTTCCGCCGTTTTACATCTCGCGCATCAAGGGCGGTTGCTCTCCCGTCACGGGGCAGCGCATCGAGGGTTATCTCTACTCGCTCGGCGCGACCCCGCGCATGATGATGTCGATGGGCGAGCGCGCCACGTACAGCCGGCTCGTCAAGGCCGCGCACATGTCCGAGCGCCGCGGGGCTCGCATCATGGGGCTCGGCGCGTTCACGAGCGTCGTCGGCGACGCCGGCATCACCGTCGATCGCGAGACCGGCATTGCAATCACGAGCGGCAACAGCCTCACGGTCGCCGCCACGCTCGAAGCCGCCAAGCGCGCCGTGCGGCTCATGGGCGTCGAAGACCTCACGCAAGGCCGCGCGATGGTGATCGGCGCCACGGGCTCGATCGGCTCGGTCTGTTCGCGACTGCTCGCGCAGGCAGTACGCGATGTCGTGCTCGTCTCGATCGAGCCCGAGCGCCTCGTCGACCTCAAGCGCACGATCCTCGCGGAGACGCCGGGGGCTCGAGTCGTCGTCGCCACGCGCTCGCACGAGATGCTTCCCGAGTGCGACCTCGTCGTCACGACGACGTCGGCCTTCGGTCAGCGCGTCATCGACATTTCGCAGTGCAAGCCCGGTGCGGTGATCTGCGACGTCGCGCGCCCGCCCGACGTGGGCGAAGCCGAAGCCGAGGTACGTCCTGATGTGCTCGTGATCGAGAGCGGCGAGGTGATCATTCCCGGCGAGGTCGACTTCGGCTACGACATCGGCCTGCCCCCGGGTACTTCCTACGCGTGCCTCGCCGAGACCGCCCTGCTCGCCATGGAAGGCCGTTTCGAGAGCTTCACGCTCGGACGCCAACTCGACGTCGATCGCGTCAAGGAGATCTACCGCCTCTTCAAGAAGCACCACTTCGAACTCGCCCCGCTCAGGTCTTTCGAGGAGGTGCTCACGCCCGCGATGCTCGACGAAAAGCGCGCGCTCGCGCGCCAGCTCCGCGAGGATCCTGAGTTGCTCGCGCGCGTGCGCGCCGCGGCCGCCGAGAAGCTGGCGACGATCCCGCCGCGCGCGAAGGGGGTGGCGAGCAAGCGGAAGAAAGAGCGGGCGCAGCGAGGGGCGTGGCTGGGTCCGGCGTTGGCGGCCTTGGGACGAAGGCTCTCCGACGAGCAGGTTTAGTCCTGGCTGAATCCCTGGCCGGGAATGCCGGATCTGCCCGCGCGCACCCCCCGGACTCTGGGGAGGTCAACCAAGCGTCCCGCGCGCAGCGCGTGTATCAGTAGCGGAGTAGCACCGCCCCCCACGTGAACCCGGCGCCAAAAGCCACGAGGCAGATCAAATCGCCCGGCTTCACTTTGCCAAGCGCGCGCGCCTCCGTGAGGCAGATCGGGATGCTGGCCGCCGTCGTGTTGCCGTAGCGCTGGATGTTGTTGTGGATGCGATGCGGCGGGAGTCCGAGCGCTTCCTGCACGTACTCGTTGATGCGCAGATTGGCCTGGTGGGGAATCACGCAGGCGACGTCGTCCATCGTGAAGCCGTGCTTGGCGACGACCTCGCGGACGACCTCGGGCATGCGCGTGACCGCGTGCTTGTAGACCTTGCGGCCGTTCATGTGCGGCCACATGCGGCCCAGATCGATGTCTTCGTGCGTGAGCCGCGGATGCCGCGCGGACGCGCCGCCGTCGACCCAGAGATCTTCGGCGAAAGTTCCGTCCGCATAGAGGCTGAAGCCGATGACGCCGTGGCGGTCGTCCTCGGAGGGGCCGATGAGCGCCGCGCCGGCACCATCGCCGAAGAGCACGGCCACGTCGCGGCCCCGCGTGCTGACGTCGAGACCGGTGGAGTGCACCTCGGCGCCGATGAGGAGGATGCTCTTCGCGGCCCGCGAGCGGATGAACGAGTCGGCGATCGAGAGCCCGTAAACGAAGCCCGTGCACTGCTGCCGGATGTCGATCACCGGCATCGGCCGCAGGCCCATCTTGCGCTGGAAGAAACAGCCCGTCCCGGGAAAGTCGTGATCGGGTGAGAGCGTCGCGAAGATGACCATGTCGACGTCGTCGACGGTCTTCCCGGCGTCGGCGAGCGCCTTCTGGGCGGCGACGACCGCCAGGTCGGACGTACCGACCATCGAGCCCTCTTCCGTCCAGTGCCGCGTCCTTATACCGGTGCGCTCGACGATCCACTCGTCGGAGGTGTCCATCCACTGGGCCAGGTCATCGTTGGTGACGACGCGGTCGGGA
>CAZPJJ010000527.1:0-2642 GCA_964586535.1 uncultured Acidobacteriota bacterium
CGGGACCTCCGGGCGGGTCGCAGCCGCCGGGGCCGAGTCGCAAGGTCGACGCCATGGCCCAGAACGGGGCGGCGCCTTCGTCCCGGAGAGCGGCTAGATGCTCCGCGCCGACGAAATCTCTCGATGGAGACGGGAGGCGTCGGACGCCGTCCACGAGGAGGCCGACGCGCGGATCGGAAACGACGATGGCGAACGCATCGAGGTCGTCGACTGGCCTGCCGACAATCTGCGCGAGCTGGGCTCGAGGTATGAAAGAGGGGACTTCCTCGACCGGCACTGCGAGTCTCACACTTCCAGACTCCTCGATCGTGGCCACGATGGACTCGGCGCGGAGCCCCAGCAGCTTCGCGGCGCGGCGCCGCGTGGCCGCGGCGGAACCTTCCGCGTTCTCCACGGAAAGCCGGTTCCGCCGGCCGAACGAGGCGTCGTATCCCATCGCTCCGAGCACCTGGACGACCCGTCGCCGAACCAGCGGGGTATCGACACGAAGCGGATGCTGCGATCCTTCACCTGCGCTCACTTCGCGTGCGATTCCCGCCATCGCCGAGAGCAGCTCGGATTCGTATGTCGGCGTCGGCGTACCGCCGCGGACGGCGTTCCAGAGCAGGGCGCGATTGAGACTCGCCGCGAACTCCGTATCGGACTCGCGGAGCGGAGAGACGACACTCTCGATGGTCTTGCGGCCGCCGGGGACGAGCATCGTCCCGTCGCCGCGGTCCGAGGCTTCCGCTCTCGGTGGTTCTGCGAAGGCGGCAATCGCAAACGCGAGGAGCGTCAGGGTCGTTGCTGCGACATTCTGCATCGGCGTCGATTTCATGGAGAGGGAAGCTTCGAGTCCTTGGTTCGTCCTTCGCGACGCTGGAGTTCCGCTTCGATGGCCGGCGGTACCGGAACTCCCTGCGCCTTCGCGCGATCGAGGCTCTGGCGGGCGAGGACGATGCGCCCCGTCTTGAGGTACGCGAGCGCGAGGTTGTTGTGAACCGGCCCGAATGCGGGCTGCCTTGTCGCGAAGAGCTCCCACACGCCGATCGCGTCCTCGACGCGACCGAGCTGGAACAATGCGTTGCCCTTGAAAAATCCCAGCTCGGGGGGCGGCTCGAGGAGCGTCTCGTCGTCGGGAGGGGTCAGCGCTTCGATCTCACGAAGGCGGCTTTCGAGCGCGGTCCTACGATTTCGCAGACTGGCTTCCGCGCTTTCGTTGCGGGACCCGGCGGGGGCACCGCCCGTATCGGGAGACTGGAGGATCGGTCGGGCAAGTTCGTCTCGGATGCGCTCGCCCTCCTCGATGGCCGCCTGGTACTGCTGTAGCCGGAATTCGCGCAAGCGATCACCCATCGCGACGAATCCCTGCTCCGCAGCTTCGTAGTGAGAAAGCGCCTCGCTGAAGGCGCCCGCTTTCAGCGCGACGTGCCCGAGCCCCACGTGCGCGGGCGGAAAGTCGTCAATGATCGCCAGCGCGGCGCGGAAGTGCAGGGTTGCCGTCTCGAGGTCCGCCGTGCGCAGAGCTTCCGCGCCTCGCGAGTGCTCAGCTGTCGCCTTGCGAACGCGGTGTGCAGTCACTTCCTTACCGTCACCAGCGGCGAGAGAGAAGCCGAGGATGAGGACGGCGCACGGCAGCGCAAACCACTTCTTGATCATGGGCGGCTCCAGAGGAAGACCCATCATCGGCGCGAGAGGGCTTCGCGGTCCAGCGCCAGCCCCGCGCGATCAGTGTCGCGCCGGGAGCCCGAGGAGGGACTCGATCGCCGGGTAGAGCGCGTTCCCGCACGCGACCAAGCCACGGTACTTCGGCGTCGGTTGATTGAAGCGGGGAACGGCACCGTCGAGAGTGCGAACTTCTCCTCCCGCGGCCAGGACGAGCGCCGCACCGGCCGCGACATCCCACTCGCTCTTCGGCACGAGGGTCCACGTGCAGGGCGCGAGACCGGCGGCCACCTGGGAGAGCTTGTAGGCGACCGATCCACAGGGCACGATCCGCACTCCTGCGAGCTCGAAGCGACTCCACTCGCCCCGCTTGATCTCGCTCCGGGAGGCAAGGACGGCCGCGCCGTCGAGCGATGACCTCGGATCGGGGCATGCTGGGACTCCGTTCACGGTGACGCCATGACCCGCGGCGCCAAGGATCATCGTGTTCGTCGCTGGGTTGAGGGTGCCTCCTGCCACGGGAACGCCGTCCTCGACGAGTCCGATCGAGACGCACCACTCGGGGATGCCCTGCACGAACTCGCGAGTTCCGTCGATCGGATCGACGATCCAGACGCGGCGAGCTCCCAGGCGCCCGTGGTCGTCGGCCGTCTCCTCGGAGAGCCACGCTTCGCCTTCTCGTGGTAGCGCCTCGCGAAGGGCACGATCGACGGCGAGGTCGGCGGCGGTGACGGGATCGTCGCCGCTCTTCAGGCGAACTTCGATGTCCTCACGCGAGAATCGCTCGAGAACGCGTCTCGCGGCGCCGAGACCGGCTTCGATACGCTCGAGATCGAGGAGTCGGGGAGAACTCACGTGCGCGCTCCGGCGGACTCATGTCCGGGATGGACAGAAGAAAATATAGCGAAAGTAGAAATTTCACCGTGCTCGCACCATGAGAACGAGTCCGACGATGGTGAGCACGGTAATGGGCAGGAACGCGGCGAGGGGAGGGCTCA
>CAZPJJ010000528.1:0-2635 GCA_964586535.1 uncultured Acidobacteriota bacterium
AGAGCTTCCGGTAGGCGTCGGTCTGGTAGCCCATGCGCGCGAGGAGATCCGATACGGGGACTCCCGAGTAGGCCGCGGCGAACTTGTCGGGATGGTCGAAGACGGCGAGCAGCGCGATGAGTCCGCCGTGGCTCCAGCCGAGGATGCCGACGCGCTTTCCGTCCACTTCGGGCACGCGCTCGATGGCCCAGTCGCGGGCCGCGATGCAGTCGTCGACCTCGAGGCCACCGTAGTCGATCGCTTCACGATATGCGCGTCCGTATCCCGACGAGCCGCGATACTCGGGCGCGACGACGACGTAGCCTTCGGCCATCGCCTCGCGTACGACGTGCGTGTAGTACGTGTCGAAGTCGCCGTGGACGCCGCCGTGCGGAAGCACCAGGAGCGGCGCTTTCGCTCCCGCTCCGAGCGAGCGCGGCACGAAGACGTAGGCCCACATGCGGAATGGGTGCCGTTCGTTGGCGATCCCGTAGCGCTCCTCCTCGCGGGGATTCGGCACGGTGGGAATGAACACCTTGTCGATGCGCGCGACGTCGCCGACGCGATCGAACCAGAGGCCGTCGTCGACCTTCTTGCCGACCTCTTCGAGCAGCATCTCGAGGCCGGCGAGACGCTTTTCGAGCGCCTCCAAGCGTGCCCCGAGCGCCTCGCGCGAGGCAGGGGAATCTTCGGTGGCGAGAGCGGGCAAGGCGACGAGGCTCGCGAGGGCGAGCATCACGGCGAGACCTTTCATCGGGCGCTCCTTCGACATGAGAACGCCCGATCATGGTCCAGCGAGGGGCGGCGCGTCAACGCAGCGCGGTCTCTCCGCAGACGTTCGAGGCAGTGACGAGATAGAAGAACGTCCCGAGCGCTGGATCGAGAGCACCGGCGTCGTCGTGCTGGATTCCCGCCGCGAGCGGGTCCTCGTCGACGATGCCGCGCTGGTGGGCGTCGCTCCACTGCGCGGGATCGGCGCTGGAGTCGCGGTAAACGTTCCAGGTCCAGCCGGCCGCACCGGGATCGTCCCACGTCATCGCCACGTCGGCGCCCGACTTGGCGAGCATCAAGCGTGTCGGGTCGCTGGCGCCGTCGCAGGGCTCGCGGAGCGCGAGGTACTGGTTGATGGCGACAGCGGTCAGCTCTTGCACGGCGAGGCTCGCGTTGGGCCAGCGCACGCGCACGCTGTCGACGATGGTCGCGTTGCCGAGGCCGAAGTGCAGCGTGAATGGGCGCATCGGCCCCTCATGGCCGTTGCCCGCGTAGACCTCCTGAGTCTGGGTGACACCTCCCGCCGTGACCTCGACGCGCGCACCGACCGCGCTGCGATTGCTGTAGCCGGGGGCTCCCACGCCCTCGAGTTCGACAGCGAGCCAGGCGTTGTCGGTGCCGACATCGTTGCGGTAGAGGCGCAGCTCCGACCCGGCGATAACGAGCAGATCCTCGTCACCGTCGCGGTCGTAGTCGACGGGCGTGACGTAGCCCGGCGCGAGATTCGCGACGTTGATCTCGTGGAGGCCCGAGTCGGGAGTGACGGGCGAGAAGGTGTGGCCGGCCTGTTGCTTGAAGAGGTAGAGGCGGTTGTTGTCGTAGCCGCTCTCGGTGAGCACGAAGTCGACCAGCATGTCGCCGTCGAAGTCGAGCCAGGACCCGAAGTGGTCGCCGTGATGCGTCAAGTCGGGATCCTCGAGCGAGCGGCCCGAGACGATCGCGTAGGTCCAGTCGAAGACGCCGCCATTGTTGGTGACCGCCGTCGTGTGGATATTTCCGCCACCGTCGCCGACGCCGTGGGTCATGATCTCCAGGAAGTCCATGTCGCCGTCGTTGTCGAAATCGCGCGGCATCGTGCCGAACGAGACCGGCAGCAGCGGAAAGCCGCGATCGCGGTCGTAGCGCGTCGCCGCCTGCACTTGCGTGAAGGTCCCGTTGCCCTCGTTGCGCCAGTGGCGCGGGACGGAACCGAGGACAGTCCTGCTGTAGGGCGGCGCGACGAGATCCTGGTCGCCGTCGCCGTCGTAGTCGAATGCGCCGACGGCGTAGACGCAGGTCGTGACGCTGTGAATTCCGGCCGCCGCCGAGACGTTCGTGAACGAGCCGTCGCCGCCGCCGCGATAGAGATGATCGACGTTCATCACGTTGTCGGGCTTGTACCAGGTTCCGATGAAGAGATCGATCGCGCCGTCGAGATCGTAGTCGAGAAAGACCGACGCGGGTGTGTTCCAGTTGGGTTCGAGATGGAACGGCGAGTTCGACGCGAGCGTGAACGTCGCGTCACCGGCGTTGAGCAGCAGATCGTTCGTTCCGAGCGAGAGGTCGTACGAGCGGTGCAGATAGACGTTCGTGAAGACATCGAGATCGCCATCGTTGTCGACGTCCGCGAAGATCGCCGCGTCGGAGTGGCGGCCCGAGGTCGTTCCCTCGCGGTTCGCGCCGAGTCCCGACGCCGCGGTCGCGTCGACGAAGACGCGCGTCCCGGGTACACCGCCGGGCCGGTTGAGATAGAGCCGCTGCTTGTCGAGAACGTCGCCCGCTCCGTGATTCGGCTCGAGGTGCACGAGGACGTCGGCGAAGCCGTCTCCGTCGAGGTCGCCGACCGCGATACGGAACGCGACGACGCCGCCGAGACCGGCCTCGCTCGTGACGTTGGAGAAATAGG
>CAZPJJ010000529.1:0-2633 GCA_964586535.1 uncultured Acidobacteriota bacterium
TCCGGCCGACGAACAGGCGGAGCGCGCCGTGCTCGGTGCGATCCTCCTCGAAGCTTCGGCATTCGACCCGGCGTCCGAGATCCTCGACGCCGAGGATTTTTTTCGCGGGGCTCACAAGCTGATTTTCGAGTCGATCAAAGGGTTGGCCCAGCGCCATGACGCCATCGATGCGTTCACGGTGCGTTCGGAACTCGAACGCACGGGCAAACTCGAGCGCGCGGGCGGCGTGGCGTACCTGATGTCCTTGATCGACGGCCTGCCGCGCTCGACGAACGTTCGCGCCTACGCGCAAATCATCCACGACCGTTCGCTTCGCAGGCAACTCTCACGCGTTGCCGACACGATTCGGTCTACAGCCGTCGACGGGAGCCGGCAAGCGATTCATCTCATCGAAGAAGCCGAGCGCTCGATTTTCGCTCTCTCGGAGCAAGGGCGGATCGGCGGCTTCCGATCGATTCAGGACGTCGGTCCCGAAGGGCTGGCGGCTCTCGAGGAGCTTTCCGAGCGGCGCGTATCCGTGACCGGCACGGCGACGGGCTACCAGAAACTCGACTATATGACCTCGGGCCTGCAGCGCGGCGACCTGCTCATACTTGCTGCGCGTCCTTCCATGGGAAAGACGGCACTCGCGCTCAACATCGCGCAGCACGCTGCGGTTTCGGGGCGCGCCAGCGTGGGGATTTTTTCGCTCGAGATGTCGGCGCAGCAGCTCTTTTTTCGTTTGATCGCCGGCGAGGGGCGCATCGACTCGCACAAGCTTCGGACGGGACGCCTCACGACGGAGGAATGGGACCGCGTCATCCATGCTTACGAGGTGCTCACGAACTGCCGGATGTTCATCGACGACACGCCGGGGGTCACTCCGATGGAGGTGAGATCGAAGGCTCGCCGCCTCCAAGCCGAGCACGACCTGGATCTGCTCGTCATCGATTACCTGCAGCTCATGACGACCGGACGCGTGCCAGATAGCAGACAACAGGAAATCTCGGAGATTTCGCGCTCCCTGAAGGGCATCGCCAAGGAACTCAAAGTTCCCGTCCTCGCGCTCTCACAGCTTTCTCGCGCACCGGATCAACGCCAGGGCGACCACCGGCCGCAGCTTTCCGACCTTCGCGAATCGGGAGCGATCGAGCAGGACGCTGACGTCGTGATGTTCATCTTCCGCGAAGAGGTGTACGAGAAAGAGGCCGAGAAGGTCGCCGAGAAGGGGCTGGAAGGAAAGGCCGAACTGATCGTGGCCAAGCAACGAAACGGGCCGACGGGCACGGTTCCGCTCTACTTCGTAAAGCAGTTCACGCGCTTCGAGAATCCGCAGGATGGGTTCTGATCGCGCCCGGTTATCACCTCAAAAAAAAGGCGCCCCGGCGTTCGCCAGGGCGCTTGGGATCGTGAGACCCCGAGAGAGGAGAGAGGGTTGTGCGTGGTCGGGAGCGTTGGTTGCTCCCTCGTGGGTTGACATCACCTATTACAAAGCCCATGCCACGGGCCCAGGGGTTACCCAAGTCACTGTACCAATTGCGGTTAGAACGAAGGCCGAAGTTGGCGAAGGTGCGACCATTCGGCGCGTCCCGGTCAAAGTGGCATGCCCGAGGACAGGCTGTCATGACCTCGGCCGTCTGTAGAACGAGTTCAGGTCGTCTCGGGATCGACCCAGTCGCCACGAGATTTGATCAGGTCGAGAAGTTTGCCGGGAGCCTCGGCAAAGGGGATGTCGCGCTCGACCATCGTCCGCCCCACGAAGAGGGCGACCTTCCCCTCGCCCCACCCTACGTAGCCGTAATCGGCGTCCGCCATCTCGCCGGGCCCGTTCACGACGCAACCCATCACGCCGATCTTGAGCTTCAGATGCTCCGTGAGGGCACGGATACGAGCCGTCGTCTCCTCGAGGTCGAAAAGCGTGCGCCCGCAAGACGGACACGCGATGAACTCCGCCTTCTCGAGCCGCCTTCTCGCTCCTTGGAGAATCCCGTGCAGAAGAGCCGCGGCCACGCGCGGCTCGCTCCCCGCGTCGGCGATGATCGAGTCGCCGATCCCGTCGAGGAGAAGACCTGCGAAGCGCCCGGATACCACGACGCGGGGATCACCCGTGGCGTCGTCCGCGTCGCGCAAGAGGATGGGGACGCGGGCTCCGGCGCGGTCGAGGGCGGCCGCGAAGAGGCGTTGCGCGAAAAGCCACTCGCTCGACCGGGGCAGCGAGAGCCCTGCCAGGATCCGCGGACCGCAGCCGGCCAGGGAGCGAGCGAAGCTCTCGATCGCCCGCGCCCCCCCCTCAGCAAGCGGGGCCTCGATCCGCCCGACGACGAGCAGCGGTAGATCCCTTGCGACGTCTTGCGCGCCGGACACGTCGAGGGTCCGCGGGTCGTCCACGACGCTCAGCCGATCGGCGACCGACGCGACCCGGCGCCGTGCGCTCGGGTCCGAGCGAAGAGCCGTCAGGGCTTCGCCGCCAAGACCTAAAGAGCGGGCCATGCGCTCGCGGGGAATGCGCTCCAGCAACTCGAGAGCGGCGTCCAATTCGCCGAAGCGCTCGGCCATGGACTCGACGACTTCGACGGGTGGTCGAGCGAAGAGCAGTGGTTCGAGATCGACGCCGGGCTGCACCGCCAACTCGACACGCGGCGGATCCTCACCGC
>CAZPJJ010000530.1:0-2630 GCA_964586535.1 uncultured Acidobacteriota bacterium
GATGTCTGAATCCGCTTCGCGATCGTCACGAGCGCGTGTTTCTGGCCCACGACTCGGCCCTCGAGGGTGTCGGCCAATCTCAGCACCGCTTCCGCCTCGTCCTTGAGCATCTTGCCCACGGGAATCCCGGTCCAATCGGCGACGACGGACGCAACCGCCTGAGCGTCGACGGTCGGCAGGATGAGCGGGCTTTCACCCTGAAGCGCGACGAGTTCGTTCTCGACCGCGCGCAGAGCGGACTTCGCCGCCTCCAGGTCGACCGGTGCCGCGCCTTCTTCGGCACTGGTGTCACCGGCCAGTTGCGCGCGCAAGCGGACGATCTCCTCGACGAGGCCGCGCTCCCGCTCCCATCGGGCCTCGAGGGCGGCGACCTCCCGGCGGGCGCCCTCGAGTGCGCTGCCGACCTGCTCGATTCGGATCAGATGATCGCGTCCCATTGCGGACTCGCGCTCCAGGATCCCGGCTTCTGTCTCCAACGCTTCGATGCGCCGCCGACCGTCATCCACCTCGGCCGGGACCGCATGCTGGCTGATCGCAACACGCGCGCAGGTCGTGTCGAGCAGACTGACCGACTTGTCGGGGAGTTGCCGCGCGGGAATGTAGCGCATCGAAAGCCGTACTGCGGCCTCGAGCGCCTCGTCCAGGAGGTGCACACGATGATGCTTCTCCAGCGTCCCCGCCAGGCTTCGCATCATGCGGATTGCATTCGCCTCACCAGGCTCCCCGACCTGAACGACCTGAAAACGGCGCGTGAGTGCGGGATCCTTCTCGATGTGCTTTTTGTACTCGGCCCACGTCGTGGCCGCGACGGTCCGCAAGGTCCCGCGGGCTAGCGCCGGTTTCAGCAGATTTGCCGCGTCGCCCGTGCCCGCAGCGCCGCCGGCACCGATCAGCGTGTGCGCCTCGTCGATGAAGAGAATGATCGGCTTCTCTGATGAATGAACCTCCTCGATCAGCTGGCGGAGCCGGTTCTCGAACTCGCCCTTCATGCTCGCGCCCGCCTGGAGCAGCCCGACGTCGAGCGAGCGCAGCTCGACGCCGCGCAGCGGAGGCGGGACGTCGCCAGCCACGATTCGCAGCGCGAATCCCTCCACCACCGCCGTCTTCCCGACGCCCGCCTCGCCCGTGAGGAGCGGATTGTTCTGCCGCCGCCGCATGAGGATGTCGACGATCTGCCGGATCTCCTCATCGCGCCCGACGATCGGATCGATCTCACCCAGCTTGGCCTTCTCCGTCAGATCGACAGTGAATCTGCTGAGCGCCTCGCGCCGTCCCATCGCCGCGGGCGCCATCGACTCCGCCGAGACATCGTCGCCTCCCATACCGAGCCGGGAACCATCTTGCGCAGCGAGCTTGTTTTCCGGCGAATCCCCGACGATGGAGTCGAAGCGGTCCGCGAGCGTCTCCGCGGAAACCTTCTCGAACTCGCGCGAGAGAGCGAACAACTCGTGCCGCAGTCCTCTCGTCTTCAGCATGCCCAGGACCAGATGTCCGGTTCGAACCTGTGAAGCGCTGAAGAGCAGCGATCCGTAGACCCAGGCGCGCTCGACCGTCTCCTCGACGTGCGCCGAGAGATCGGAAACGGATGCCGCTCCGCGCGGGAGTTTGTCGAGGGCGGTAGTGAGATCGCGGGCAAGCCTCGCTGCGTCGATCTCGAAGTGCCGCACGATCCGATGCAGATCCGAGTCCTGGGACTGGAGGATCTGGTGGACCCAGTGCGCGAGTTCAACATAAGGATTGCCGCGAAGCCGGCAGAAGACCGTCGCGCTCTCGATGGCTTGATAGAGAAAAGAGTTGAGCTTTCCGAAAAGCGCGAGGCGCGAGATCTCGGCCATGATCCCTACCTTTCGTTCACGATGCGATGCATCTCGAGTCGTCGATCGTCACGTCCGCCGGATGTTCGGGAAGTTCGCCGGCGCTCAACCACGTCGTCAGCCCGAGCCGGGGCTCCCGGCCGAGGACGACTCCGGGCACATCGTCCTTCGCCAGCACGAGCTGCAAGTCCCAAGAGAACTCATCGCCCGCATAATTCCGTACGATGTCGCCGAGAACCGTCAACGCGGGAGCACCGGGAAGAAAGGCGGTGAACGCCTCGAGCGCGAGCGGGCCGGCCACGACGCGAAATCGATGGTCGCAACTCCACATACGCTCGCCGAGAATCGTGCTCATGCCCAGGGCCCCGGTCTCGGCGCTCTCGCCGAGTCGCAGCCGATCCCGTTCCGGGATATCCAGCCAATCCCCCACATGCTCTTCAATGTGGAAGGCAACGCCGAAGTAGCCGGAAAGGACATCGGCGAGCCCCTCCGCGTTTCTCGTTTGAAGCGCGAAGTGACCGGTGTAGTAGAGCTTCGCCTCATCGCGCAGCTCGTCGCGATCCCACGTCCCCGGCGTTCCACGGCCCGCGAGCGCGCCGACATAGGCGCGAAAGCGATCCTTTCCAGGGCGGTCGTAGGAAACGCACGGCTGTGCGTCGGCCCAGGCGCGATAGAAGAGGCAGAGCAAACGATGGTGGAAGACGTCCGCGAACCTGGAGAGCGTCGGGTCTCCGGCGTTCCGGAGCCGCTGCCGGGCGAACTCGGTCAGATGAAGCGGTAGCGGACCGTTCGGACCGAAGAGACCGAAGAAATAGA
>CAZPJJ010000531.1:0-2629 GCA_964586535.1 uncultured Acidobacteriota bacterium
CCCCATCGACCGCCATCCACAGCGGACGGCCCTCGGTTGCGATCCACACGCCGTCCGGCGGAGCGGACTCACCGAGGACGAAGTCGAACGAGCGCGGCGGGTCACCCGAAACCGTGATGCGCAGGAGGGACCGCGAGCCGCCCTTCCAGAGGGCGGGATCGACGGTCCCGCCGAAGGCGCGGATGTCGAGACGGCCCAGCAGCGAGAGCAGTTCCACGACGCGCTCGTCCGCGACGCGTGCGCCCACAGGTTCGAGAGCGCTCCATGATCTCTGCGAGCCCTGCGAGGCGGGGGAGGGCACGATCTCGAGCGCTCGGCCGCCGCGCTCGACGCGCACGGCGGTGACGCTGAAGCTCGGGATGGCCGCCGCCACGGGAGATCGCCACGACAGGACGGGGTGCTCGAGTTCGCGCTCGAGCGCGTTGGTGCGCACGGCGAACGATCCCGGGCGTCCACTCACCCGAGCGCTTCGAAGCCCGCCGCTCGCCGGGATCTCCTCAAAGATCTCGATGGTCCCTCTCCTTCCGTCCGTTCCGTTCCAGGTGGCTCTCCACTCCGGCTCTTCCCCTGGGTCGATGTCGCGCTCGAAAAAGCGTTCGGCGCGAAGCGAAGTCACCGCATCGACGAGGTCCGCGACGCGCGCGGCATCGGCGACGTCCTCGATCGGCAGCGCCACGCGCCATGTCGCCCTATTCGCTTCGCGCGTGAGCCGGACCTCGGGGCGACCCTTCTCGCCGGCGATGCTCAGCGCGGCCGTCGTTGCGAGCTCCGCATCGAGAAGGCGCCGCTGCCGCAGGAAGTCCGGTTCGCAGACGAAGTCCTCCAACTCTGCTTCGTCGAGGAAGGCGAGTTCGTTCGCGCGGTCGACCTGCGCTGCGCGATAGCCGCCGCCCACCGTCTTGCTGCCGTAGGCGAGACGATGCGTGGACCCCAGGCGATCGCGCGCCAGGACGATCGTTCGCCCACCCTCGTGAAGCCCGAGCGCGCGGGGACCGCCCTCGATGTCGCTGACTTCGCGACGCGCGCTCTCCCGCAGAGTGGCGAGTGCTTCGACGAGAGCGAACACGCGACGACGATCCGCGAGATCTGCGACGGGCTCGACAACACGCCAGACGCCGTCGCTGCCGAGTTCGACGAGGCAGCGCCCGCTCGGCGTGGCGATCCCGAGCGAGACGACGTCGGCGGCTCGAAAGTCGGGCCAGAGCGCGGGAGGCTCCTCGGCGGCTCGCTCTCGGGGGCCGGGTGTTCGCGCGAAGCGCGCCGCGACGATCGCCGCCGCGGAGATCGCGAGCAGCACCGCGATCGCGATCCCCGCGCGAGCGCCCGTCCTCACGCGCTCGTCCGTCCGCTCGTGCGGAAGAGCAGCGCGGGAAGCACCAAGACGCCGGGGGCGAAGACCAAGCAGATGAGCACGGTCACGCGCAAGTCGTTCGCGGTGGCGATGTAGCGCCGGGGAGGCCGAGCCGGGTCCGCGAGGAGAGCGACGCGCGTCTCTCCGAGCGCCCACAGTGTGAGATCGACCACGAAGTGACCGTTGGCGCCGCGCGCCCATGCCGGTGCGTCGACGAGGTCGCCCGACCCGACCACGGCGAGGCGGCCGCCCGAAGGCAGGACGCGCGCGACGGCCAGCGAGAGCGGCCCGTCGAGATCGCCTTCCCCGCGTGAGGGACCGGCACCGAGGGAACGGAGGTCCGTCTCTCCCCACGAGTCCGCGGCCGTTTCGGCGAGGAGTTCCGCCGCGGAGGCGGTTCGCACAGGGCGCGCCGAGTGCAGGATCAACGGCAGTTCCCTGAGCGCGCGGGCCGCCTCGTGTCGCCCGCGAATCGTCCCCATGACGGCCTCGGGAAACGCCGCCGTCGTCCTGAACGAATCATCGACGATCCACGCCTGGGGAAGCACGACCTCGTGTCCCTCGAGCATCGACTCGAGCCCAGTGGGCAGGAAGCCCGCGCCGCCGGGAGCGAGCGCGGGATCGAGCAGAACGACGGCGCTGCCGCCCTCCGCGAGCACCGCAGCGAGCGCGGCGGCATCGGCTTCCGACCAGGGGACACGGGGAGCGGCCACGACGACGGTCGTCGTCCCGGCGCCCGAAAGCTCGGCGCGGGCGAGCCCCTCGGTGCGTACCGCGATTCCGGCGCGCTCCATGGCCTCTCTCCACGCCGGTGGCGGTGGACGCTCGCCGTGGGCGTTGGTCCAGAGGACTCCGCGAGCGTTTTGTCGCGTCACGGTCAGCACCGCTGCGGCGAGTGCGTCGGCGAGCTGTGAGGGATCCGCGAAGGGGGAAGCGTCGAGCAAGAGGTCGCTCCGCGCGTCGCCCGACCGTGCGACGACGACATCGGAGCCGCGCGGGGCGAGGCCTGCCCCCGAAGCAAGCAGAGCGGCGGAGCGCGCGGGCGCGCGTAGAGCATCGACCTCGTCGACGCGCACGCGGCCGCGCGCGGCGTCGGCGACGGCCGCCATCGCATCGCGCGCAGACGCAGATCCGGCCCCGGTTCCGCTGACGAGCGTGAGAGTCACGTCTCGCGGAATGTCCCGCAGCGCTTCCCGTGCGGCGACCGAGAGCAGCGAGTCGCTCGCGAGGCTGATCACGAAGCGCCCACGCCACGCGTCAGCGGCGAGTCCCGGGGGC